>CAMLOZ010000016.1 GCA_946481625.1 uncultured Haloferula sp.
CCGCGCGACGGCAGGGGAGATCAATGCCTCCTTCTTCTCCGTGGGCCTGCACCAGGTGCTCGACATGTATGTCGGCGAGTCCGAACAGAAGCTGCACAAGATCTTCGAACTCGCGCGCAAGTCCGCACCCGCCGTGCTCTTCTTCGACGAAACGGACGCGCTCGCCGCGGACCGCCGGGACATGCGACAGTCCGCCGGACGCAATCTGATCAACCAGTTCCTCAGCGAACTGGACGGTGCGAACGCCGCCAATGACGGCCTCCTGATTCTCGGGGCGACGAATGCGCCTTGGCACCTCGACGGCGCCTTCCTGCGTCCCGGCCGCTTTGACCGAATCATCTTCGTGCCGCCGCCGGACGCGGGCGCGCGTGAGGAGATCGCGAAGATCCACGCGAAGGGCAAACCGCTGGTGGATTTCGATCCCGCCGACATCGCCAAGCGTACCGACGGATTCTCCGGCGCGGACCTGCGCGCGGTCTTCGACCAAGCGACCGAACTCGCCCTCACCGAGGCGATGAAGAAGGGCAGCGTGGTCCCGGTCAGCGGCAAGATGCTCGCGAAGGCCAGCAAGGAAGTGAAGCCCTCCACCCGCAAGTGGTTCGAGAGCGCGAAGAACCATGCGCTCTACGCCAACCAGAGCGGCTTCTATGATGACGTGCTCGTGTATCTCGGATTGAAGAAATGAGCACGCCTCTTGCCCGCGCCCGGATGCTCCGCCAGCACCGCCGTCATGACGAGGCGGTCGCGATGCTGCACTCTCATCTCGCCCACGAACCGGACGATCCTATGGCTCACATCGAGCTCGCGCTGAACCGCATCGAGATCCCCGGATCGAAGGCGCTGGCGCTGGAAGACGCGCGCAAGGCCACCGGCCTCCTGCCGAACGATCCGTTCCCGCAGGCGCTTCAGGCGAATATCCTCTGCCAGCTCGACCGCGAGAAGGAGGCTCTGGCGCTCGCGGATGCCGCCATCGCGATGGACCCCGAGGACGTCTATTCGTGGAACGCGAAGACCCTCGCGCTCTGCGGGCTGAGCCGCTGGAAGGAGGCGGAGGAGTCCGCGAAGCAGGCGCTGGAACTCGACCCCGACGATGAGGGCGCCTCGAACCTGATGGCGCACGTGCTGCGCCTCCAGAACAAGCTGGAGGAATCCCAGCAGGAATCGCGACGCCGTCTCGCGCGCGATCCCGACAATGCCTTCTCCTTCGCGAATGCCGGCTGGGCCGCGCTTCAGCGCCGGCAGGTGAAAGAGGCGGAGGATCTTTTCAAAGAAGCGCTGCGCCTGAACCCGGATCTCAAGTTCGCGAAGGATGGTCTCAAGGAGTCCTACCGCGCGCGCTCGGCCTTCTACCGCCTGTTTCTGCGCTGGGCCTTTTTCATGCAGCGCTTCAGCGAGAAGCACCAGACGCTGATCATCATCGGCCTGGTGGTGGGCTTCAAGGTTGTTCGGAACATCGCCGCCGCGGTGCATCCCTTGCTCGCGCTGCTGGTGGTGATTGTTTACTACCTGTTCCTCTTCGGCACCTGGCTGTCCTCGGGCATCGCGAATTTCCTGATTCTGAAGGACCCGGTCGCCCGGATGTCGCTGGACCGCTCGGAGAAGGTGGAGGGTCTGGTGATCGGCTTCCTGTTCTTCGTCGGTCTCGTGGTGCTCGTGACCGGAGCGGTCACCGGCATGCTTCCGGTGGCCGTGGCCGGGGGAGCCATGATGGTCGCCGCGATCCCTTCGTCGCTGGTCTTCACGAACGCTTCAGCGATGGGCCGTGTTGTCTTCAGTGTCTGCGCCGCCGCCGTGCTCGTGCTGGGTGCTGCCGTCGCCTTGGACATGGCCGCGAATCCGAATATCGATCTCGGCGAAGGCAAGTCGGCTCCGGCCCTCGGCTTCATGGTCCTGATCGCGATGGGCTCCACCTGGCTGGCGATGGTCCCAGCCCTGCGCAAGGCCAAGCCGGAGTGATCCGAAAAGGTCCGGCTGGGGCCGGTTGTGAAACGGCGTAGCCGTCCCGAACCGGGGTTGCCGCGGCTTGCGGCAGGCCGTGCTTGCGGCGGTCCGCCGTCAAGGTCCGGCCATGGAAGGCCGCAAATTCCGCACACGCGGCCACGTCATTTCGCAGACCGTTCCGGGGGCGGCTGCCCGAGGGAGATCGGCTCCGACAGAGGGGACGATGACGGCTTGGTAGAAGTCACGTTCTCCGCCGGACCGCTCGGGAAGCGGGTTCCTGCCTGTGTCTCTTGCCTCAACCCTCCTCCGTGTCCCGCGCCGTCGGCAGCTTGGCCACCTCGTCGAGCAGGTTCACGATCTCCACCCCGCGCTCGGCGGAGCTGTCGTGGCGGAAGCTCAGCACCGGCATCGACTTAAGCACCACGCGCTTGGAGATCTTCTTCTGGATGCTGCCGTGGTCGTGGTTGAGCTTGTCGAGCACGTTGTCCACGCGACCGCCGAGCACGCTCACCCAGACTTTCGCCTCCTTGATGTCCTGCGTGGTCTCCACCGCGCTCACGGTCACCAGCGCACCGGTCCACTCGTAGTCCTTCTGGACCACGGTGCCGATCTCGCGCTTGAGAAGCTCGTTAACCCTGTCGATTCGATGGCTCATGGGGTGGGGCGGGGGTGAAGTTCCAAGTAATAAGTGCCAAGTTCCAGGAAAGGCAAATGGCAGCCTTCGCCGAGAAGTTGCGGTTCCAAGGAGGCTGCTCCTCGGAACTTGGAACTTCGAATTTGGAACTTACAAGGTCTGCGGGATCTTCTCGAGCGTGTAGCACTCGATGATATCGCCTTCCTGGTACTCGTTGAACTCGCCCAGGCGGATACCGCACTCCATGCCCGACTTCACCTCTTCCACTTCGTCCTGGAAGCGGCGGAGCGTGGACATCTTGCCATCGAAGACCGGCACGCCGCCGCGGAGGACGCGGGCGTGGGCCTTGCGATGAATCTTGCCGTCCTTCACGAAGGAACCGGCAGCGCGGCCCTTCGACTTGGAGAGCTTGAAGATCATGCGCACCTCGGCGTGGCCGATGATGTTCTCGCGGGTCAGCGGCTCGAGCATGCCGAGCATCGCGTCGCGTACCTGGTCGATCAGTTCGTAAACGATCGAGTAGAGCTTCACCTGCACGCCCTCGGCCTTGACCGTCTTCACGGCGTTCGCCTCGACCTTCACGTTGAAGCCGAGCACCACGGCGTCCGCGGAACTGGCCATCTGCACGTCGCCTTCCGTGATCGGACCGGCGCCGGCGATGATGATCTGGGTGGTGACCTTGTCGGACTGGATGTCGCCGATCGCCTTCTTGATCGCCTCCACCGAGCCCTGCACGTCGCACTTGAGAACGAGCTTGAGGATCGCCTTGCCGGTGCCCTCGATCACGTTCGAGAAGAGATCCTCCATCCGGCTCTTCTGCGTCATCTTGAGACGCGAGTTGCGCAGGTCGAGCTGGCGCTCGTCGGCGAGCTTCTGGGCGGCACGGACGGAGTCCATCTCGACCAGTTCGTCACCCACGTTCGGCATTTCCTCGAAGCCGATGACCTCCACCGGAGTACCGGGCTTGGCTTCCTTGATCGATTCGCCGCGGTCGTTGATCAGTGACTTCACCTTGCCGGCGAAGGGACCGCAGATGAAGGGCGTGCCGACCTTGAGCGTGCCGGTCTCGACGATCACCGAGGCGGTGGCACCGCGCCCGGGTTGCACGCGGGCCTCGATGATGGCCGCGCGTGCGTTGCCCTTGGGGTTCGCCTTCAGCTCGAGCACCTCGGCCTGCAGGGCCAGGAGTTCAAGCAGATCCGGAACGCCGGCGCCGGTGAGGGCGGAAATTTCCACGCATTCGACGTCGCCGCCGAAATCGACTGTCTGCAAGCCCTTCTCGGCGAGCTGCGTCTTCACGCGCATCGCATTGGCGGTCGGCAGGTCGATCTTGTTGATCGCGACGATGATGGTCTTGTGGGCCTTCTTCGCGTGTTCGATCGCCTCGAGCGTCTGCGGCATGATGCCGTCGTTCGCGGCGACCACGAGCACCACGATGTCCGTGATGTCCGCGCCGCGGGCGCGCATGTCCGAGAAGATCGCGTGGCCCGGGGTATCGATGAAGGTGATCGGCTTGCCCTCGTGCTCCACCTTGTAGGCAGCCACGTGCTGGGTGATGCCGCCGGCCTCGCCCGCGGTGATCTTGGTCTTGCGGATGTAATCGAGCAGAGAGGTCTTCCCGTGGTCCACGTGACCCATGATCGTGATGATCGGCGGGCGGAGCTGGAGCAGGTCTTCCGGTTCGTCCTGCGGCGCTTCTGGTTCGGCCACCACTTCCTCCACTTTGTGCACGCCTCCGCCCTTCTCGCGCTTCTCGCGCTCGAAGATGAAGCCGTGCATTTCGCAGACCTTGACCGCCGTTTCCGGCTCGATCGCTTGGTGTGGCGCGACGAAAACCTGCAGCTTGATCAGATCGGCCAGCAGGCGGAAGGGCTTCAGACCCATGCGCGTGGCAAGATCGGCGACGATGATCGGCGGCTTGATGCTGATCACATTGCCGGTGTCTTCCTCTTCGGCTGCAGTCTCGGCTTCGGCCGGAGGAGCGGGCGGGGAGACGGTTTCAGCCGGGGGCGGCGGAGTGGCCGGGACCACCGCCTTGGGTTCCTCTTCTTCGAGGACCTTGGAAATACTCGGAAGCACCGCCTTGCCGGACTGCTCGGTCTTGCGCACCCCGGAACGCTTCTTCTTCCCGCCCTCGTCGAAGATATCGAGGGCGTTGGCCTTGGCCGCGTCCAGCTTGCTGGGCGGGGCAGGTGCCGCTTCCGCGGCCTGCGCCGCCCGCTGCCGGTCACGGCGCGAGGCTGGCTTCGGCTGCTCGATCAGGTCGAGAACCTTGCGTTTCGGTGGAGTGCTGTCGCTGCTGTCTTTGGCCATCAGGCGGGTATAATGTCGTCGTTTCGGAGCGGGGGATTAGTTCTGCTCCGGGAAGGTAAGATGGATGATGTGTCAAGCGGAGGCGGCATTCGCCTTCGCCCGGGCAATGATATCGAGCGCCCGTTCTTCGGAAACTTCCAGGTTTTCCGCGATGTAGTCGGCGTCCATGTCCGCCACCATGTCCGCGCTCATGCCGCCGGCGCGGAAGAGCTTGTCGGCGAGGTCGTCGTCGATCCCGAGCAGTTCGCCGATCGAGTGCGCCGCACCGGCGATCTTCTTCTCGAATTGCTCCAGCTTGCTCTCGTCCTTGCGGACCTGCACGTCCCAGCCCATCAGGCGGGAGGACAGGCGGGCATTCTGGCCGCGGCGGCCGATCGCCTTGCTGAGATCTTCCTCGTCCACGGTGACGTGGAGCACGCGGTTCTCGGTATCGACCGTGATAGTGCGCAGCACGGCGGGTTTGAGCGCCTCGCGGACGAATTCTTCCGGATTGTCGCTCCAGCGGATAATGTCGACCTTCTCGTTGTTGAGCTCGCGGACGATGTTCTTCACGCGCGCGCCGCGCAGGCCCACGCAGGCGCCCACCGGGTCCACCTTGTCGTCGGTGCTCCACACGGCGACCTTGGTGCGGTAGCCGGCTTCGCGGGCGATACCGCGGATCTCGACGGTGCGGTCGGAGATCTCGTTCACCTCCGCCTCGAAGAGACGGCGCACGAAATTCGGGTGGCTGCGGGAAAGAATGATCTCCGGGCCGCGGCCTTCGTTCTCCACCGCCACGACGTAGGCGCGGATGCGGTCGCCGATGTTGTATTCCTCGGTCTGCACGCGCTCGCGGGAAGGCATCACCCCCTCGAACTTGCCGAGGTCGATCAGCACGTCGCTGCGGTCGAAGCGACGGACGGTGCCGGAGACGATGTCCCCCGCGCGGTCCTTGAACTCCTCGTAAATCATCTCCTTCTCCGCCTGGCGGAGGCGCTGCATCATCGTCTGCTTCGCGGTCTGCACGGCGATCCGCCCGAAGTCCTTCGGCGTGACGTCGAATTCCATCGTGTCGCCCGAGACGGTCCCCGGCTTCTTCTTCGCAGCCAGCTTGAGCGGGACCTGGTTGAACTTGTCGGAGTATTCCTCGTCGTCCACCACCGTCAGGGTCGCGTGGATGCGGGTCTCGCCCTTCTTGGTATTGACCTCCGCGCGCAGCACCTCGATGGCATCGGCACCGGGAACCATCTTGCGGTAGGCGGAAATGAAGGCGTACTCGAGCGCGGCGACGACCTTGTCCCGGTCGATGCCTTTTTCTTTCTCGTAGTAATCGATGAGTGCGACGATGTCGTTGGTCATGGCGGGCAGTGCGGCGCGGGGCGCTCCGTATGTCCAGAGACGCAAAAGAGCGGGTATTTCGACCCACTCCTTCGTGTCGGAAGATTGATCGGCGGGGGGATACGGCGGAATACCTTGAGTTGCAAGCCGAATCTCCCGCCCGCCTCAGGGGCGCAAGCCCCGCCAGCGCAAGCCCTTGAATTCACCCGTGGTCTGCCAGGTGGCCAAGCCAAAGGGAACGCAGCAATCGACCGGGCCCGGCCTTAGACCCAGCGTGCGGCCGGTGGTATCGAGGCTGATCACCGGTTCGCCGTCGATCCACGCATCCAGCCCCTCGCCCTCCCGCCGCAGCCTCAACCGGTACCAGCGCCCCTTCTCGAAGACCCGGTGCCTGGTCGTCTCATTCTCGGACGCGTCCTTTCCGTCGATCGACGAAATCCCGACCAGCGCGCCACCCCAGCCGCCGACCACCCAGGTGAGGCACTCGCCCGACTCCCGGGCCGGAAAGGTGAGGCCGGAGAAGAAATCGCTCCCGTCGATCCGCCGTGCCTCCCACTCGACCTCGAAGGGCAGGGTGATCGGCTCACCGCTCCACCGGATCGCGCTCAGGGCCTCGCCCCATTGGATCCGCAAAATCCCGGGCTCGGGCCGCGTGAACTCCCCGCCCATCGCGTGCTCCCAATAGTCCATGAGCGGATGCCAGACCGGCTCCGGGGCAGGGGAGGCGGCGGGGGCAGCCGTGACTGCCTCCCGCCTTCGGCAAGAAGCCCCGCACCCGGCGGCAAGCGCCCCGACCATCCACTCGCGCCGATTCATCGGGCGGATTTACGTCCGGCACCCGCCCTCATTGCAATCCCGTCCCCGGGATCTTGTCTCATGCCCGGTCCCCCTTCAGCATCCGCACCGTGATCCGCGCTCTTTTCCTCGATGCCGCCGGCACCTTGATCGAACCTGCCGAACCCGTCGCGGAGGTTTATGCCCGGATGGCTGCGGCCTTTGGACATCCGGTCGAGCCGGAGGCGGTGAAGCAATGGTTCGGCGCGGCGTTCAACGGCGTCGGCGACCCGGATTTTATAAAATACCCGAATGGCGATGCTGCGGAGCGCGAATGGTGGATGTGGGTGGTGAACATTGTCTTTAACAAGACCCTGGGGGTTCCCCTTCCGGCGGGGTTCTTCCAGCCCTGCTTCGAGACGCTCTTCGCCCACTACGCCGATCCCGCGGCGTGGCTCGTCTTCCCGGAGGTCCCGCAGGTGCTGGCGGAAGCCCGCGCCGCCGGTCTGAAACTCGCCGTGGTCTCGAATTTCGATCGCCGCCTGCACGGCATCCTCGCCGGGCATGGACTCCACTTCGATGCCGTGATCACCTCCGCCGATGCCCGTGCCCGGAAGCCGGACCCCGCGATCTTCCAAGCCGCCCTCTCCGCCCTCGACCTCCATCCCGCGGAAGTGTTGCACCTCGGCGATTCCCCCGTCGCCGATCTCAAGGGAGCGGCCCGCGCCGGGATCGATGCCCGCCTCGTCAAACGCCCCACCCACGACCTCCGCGCCGCCCTCGCCGGGGTCCTTGCCCCGGGGGCAAAATGATCTTGCCAAACCCGGACCCCGCCACTACCCATCCCCGCCCCGGCGACCGGCAGAGGTCACCGGAACGGAAGAAAAAAAGCGAGGATAGCTCAGTCGGTAGAGCAGTTGGCTTTTAACCAATTGGTCCTGGGTTCGAGTCCCAGTCCTCGTACTTCTCTGATTCTCACCCGAGGATGCGGCCGGCGGCCCTTGCGAAGCGCCGCTAGTCGCCGTCGGGTAGTGCCAGTTCGCTCGCCAAGACATCGAACTCGCCGGGGTCCAAACCGGTGAAGTAGGCTTGCCTGCTACCGTCGGCCATCCGGATCACGGCATCGGTGATCCTGCCTCCATACCAACGGCGCTCCACCGCCACCGCGCGCGCGCCCGGCGGCGAGTTCGACAGAGCCTTCACGACAGCCTCCGCCACCGGGTTCCGGATGCCTTTGGATGCAGCTAGAGAGATCACGGCTCTACTCGTATGCCGCTATTGTTACGGATTGTCAAATAATACCTAAGCCCGTAATATCTTCCCCTCCGCTGTTCGGCACCCGCAAATCCGCGCAGCAAACGCCTGCAAAAATTTCAGAAATAAAGAAGAATATCGCCAGAAGTGAATAAAATGGTTTTCTAAATGTTACGATGTTGCCCGGTGATCGGTCGGAGTTGAAGGAGCCGCGCGTGCGGGAAGAGGCCCTCTTCTCCGCCGCGTTCCGGCATGCGGCTATCCCGATGGCCATCGTATCCCTCAAGGGAGGATGGCTCGGGGTCAACCGCGCCTTTTGCGATCTAACAGGTTTGTCCGAGGACGGCATCCTCTCCGGTGTCCCTACCCGGGCAGACGACTTGAAGCCTGGCTTGACGGAAATGCGGCAGTTGCTCGAGGGCGGGATCGCGGAGGCCTGCCTCGGTAGGCGCTGTGCGGGTCCCGGGGGAGAAACGGTAGCTGTCCTGTTGAGGGTCTCGCTCGTTCGCAGCGGGGGCGGGACCCCAGGGTTTTACCTGCTGCAAGTACGGAACTCTGGCGAGCAACTCCCGGGGACCGAACCGCTGATCCGGGAGAAGGCTCTCCTGGACAGTCTGATGAACACCAGCCCGGACCACATCTACTTCAAGGACCGCCAAAGCCGGATCGTGCGGATCAACCGCAGGATGGCCGAGCACCTCCACTTCGATGACCCGGCCCAGGCGATCGGCCTCACCGATTTCGATTTCTTCGACGAGGACCACGCCCGCCAGGCCTATGACGATGAGCAGCGCATCATGGCCACCGGCGAGATCGTCCTCAATCAGGAGGAGAAGGAGATCTGGTCGGACGGCCGGGTGAGCTGGGTCTCCACTACCAAGGTGCCGCACCGCAACGAGCAGGGCGAGATCATCGGCATCATCGGGATCTCCCGCGAAATCACCCGGCAGAAGCTGACCGAGGAGAAGATGCGCCACGATGAAGAGCGCTACCGGACGCTGATCAAGGCCACCTCAACGATGGTCTGGAGCACCGGCGCCTCGGGCACCTTCGAGGCACCGCAGCCCGCGTGGACGGCTTTCACGGGACAAAGTTTCGAACAACTCAAGGGCTGGGGCTGGCTCGATGCCGTGCATCCGGAGGACCGGACGCTCACGGTCAAGACCTGGTCGGACGCCCTCGCAAGCCGTGATACTTATCTCGTGAGGCACCGCTTGCTGCGGCACGACGGGGAATATCGCCACCTCACGGTTCGCGCGGTCCCGCTGCTGGGCGAGGAAGGCGAGGTCGTCGAATGGGTCGGCTTCCACACCGACATCACCGAGCGGGTCCTCGCGGAAGCCGAAAAGGACCGTCTGAACGCCCAACTCGTGGATCTGTCCCACCGGGCCGGGATGAGCGAGGTGGCCACCAGCGTCCTTCACAATGTCGGCAATGTGCTCAACAGCGTGAACATTTCCTGTTCGGTCATTTCGGAGAAAGTCCGCCGCTCGCGCGCCAGCAGCGTGGCGAAGACCGCCGCGCTCCTGAAGGAGCACGAGGACCATCTGGCGGCCTTCGTCACCACCGATCTCCAGGGGCGGCAGCTTCCGGAGTTCCTGGCCAAGCTGGCCGGGCGCCTCGCCGCCGAGCAGGCGGAGGTGTTGGCCGAGATCGACCTCCTCTACCGGAATATCGAACACATTTCCCAGATCATTAGCGTCCAGCAGAGCTACGCCAATGTCGGCGGTGTCCACGAGTCGCTGCCGGTCGAAAGGCTGGTCGAAGACGCACTGCGGATGAACACGGGCGCGATGAGCCGCCACGAGATCACCTTGATCCGCGAGTTCGCCGAGCTCCCTCCCATGCTGGTGGAGAAACACAAGGTCCTCCAGATCCTCGTGAACCTGATTCGCAACGCCAAGCATGCGCTGACCGACGGCAATCCCTTGGAGAAGCGCCTCGTGGTCCGCATCGCCATGAAGGACCCGGATCACGTCGCCATCAGCGTGAGCGACAACGGCATCGGCATCGCGCCGGAGGACATGAACCGCATCTTCTCCCACGGCTACACGACGAAGCCGGACGGCCACGGCTTCGGCCTCCACAGCGGCGTGCTGGCCGCACGGGAAATGGGCGGCTCGTTGACCGCGCATAGCGACGGCCGCGGCACCGGCGCGACCTTCACCCTCGAACTGCCCTTCCGGACGAACGGCAGTGCCTACCAACCTTGAATGCGATGAAGCGTGTCCCGATTGGTGCGGTCAAGGTGATGGCCGCGATATGGCTGGTGGCGGTCCTGGGCGTGATGGTCGCGTTGCTCTGCTACTCGGCCTCGTCAGGTACCGCAGGCGCGGTTCCCCAACGTTGGCCCGCAGCCAGCCGGATCTCCTTCGATACCGGCCGTCCCAATCTCGTCCTCTTCGCTCATCCCCGTTGCCCGTGCACACAGGCGACGCTCGGCGAATTGGAGATCCTCATGGCGCGTTGTCAGGGAAGGATCGCTGTCCAGGTTTGGTTCATCCGGCCTGCGGACACCCCGGAGGATTGGGCCGCCACGGCCTTGTGGCGCAGGGCCTCCTCGATCCCCGGCGTCACGGTCCGGCGCGATGAGGACATGGCCGAGGCGCGGCGCTTCGGGGCCGAGACCTCGGGCCAGACCCTTCTCTATGACCGCGACGGGAAATTGCTGTTCCGCGGTGGCATCACGGTTGCCCGCGGTCATTCGGGCGACAATGCCGGACGCAGCGCCTTGGAGGCCCTGCTGGAGCAGCGGTTCCCCCGCGAAATCCGGACGCCCGTTTTCGGGTGTCCGCTCTATAACTCCGATTGCCAGCAAGGAGGGATCGCATGCAAACCGTAGCCGGACTCGATATCGCCGTCGCAGACAGGGCGCGGGAACTCTTCCATGAGGCCCGGGAGCGCATCTTTCGCCAGACCGACCGTCTGTTTGCCAATCTGATGATCTTGCAATGGTTCGCGGGAATCGCCGCGGCCCTGGTGATCTCCCCGCGGACCTGGATCGGGACCGCAAGCCAGACGCACTGGCATGTCTGGGCGGCCGTCTTCCTCGGTGGCGCGATCACGGGATTCCCCGTTTTCCTCGCTTGGAAACAGCCGGGGCGCGCGCTGACCCGCCACACCGTCGCGGTCGCCCAGATGCTCTTCTCGGCATTGCTGATCCACCTGACCGGCGGACGCGTCGAAACCCATTTCCACGTTTTCGGCTCGCTCGCGTTCCTGGCGATTTATCGCGACTGGAAGGTCCTCATCTCCGCGACCGTCGTCGTCGCCATCGACCATTGCGTGCGCGGTTTGTTCTGGCCCCAGTCCGTCTTCGGGGTGGTGACGGCCAGTCCGTGGCGCTGGCTTGAACATGCGGGCTGGGTGGTGTTCGAGGATGCGTTCCTCCTCATCTCCACCCGGCAGAGCCTGCGTGACATGTTCGAGGTCGCCTCCCGCCGTGCCAACCTGGAGATGCTCAACTCTCGGATCGAACATCAGGTCGCGGAACGGACCGCCCAGTTGACCGCTGCGCATCAGGACCTCCAGCGGAGCGAGGAACGCTTCTCCAGCGCGTTCGAGCACGCTTCGATCGGCATGGCCCTTGTTTCACCCGAGGGACGCTGGATCAAGGTCAACCGGGCGCTTTGCCGGTTGATCGGTTACTCGGCGGAGGAGCTGTATGAACGGACCTTCCAGGACATCACCCATCCCGAGGATCTGGAAGCGGATGTCGCGCAGGTGCGGCAGGTCTTGGCGGGCGAGATCCTTTCCTACCAGATGGAGAAGCGCTATCATCACAAGGAAGGTCAAGTGGTCTGGGTCTTGTTGAGCGTCTCGCTGATCCGGGATGCCCGGGGACTGCCAGTTCATTTCATCTCGCAGATCCAGGACATCACCGAGCGCAAGGAGGCCGAGGCCGCGCTGGGTGTCATGCACCGGGAGCTGCTGGAAGCCTCCCGCCGCGCCGGCATGGCGGAAGTCGCGACGAACGTGCTCCACAACGTGGGCAACGTCCTCAACAGCGTGAACATCGCCTGTGCGGTGGCGGCCGAAAAGATCCGCACCTCGCGCGTCGGCAGCGTGAAGAAAACGGCCGACCTGCTCGAGGAACATGCCGGTGATCTGGCCGAGTTCGTCGCCGGCGATCCGAGGGGCCGGAAGCTTCCCGAGTTCCTCCGCAATCTCGCCGGGAAGCTCGTCGAGGAGCAATCGGAGGTGCTGGAGGAGCTGCAGGGGCTCGGCAAGAACATCGATCACATCAAGGAGATCGTGGCAATGCAACAGGGCTATGCGAGGGTTTCCGGCGTTACGGAGACGGTCGAGGTCGCCGATCTGGTCGAGGACAGCCTGCGCATGAACGCCGGTTCCTTGTCGCGTCATGACGTGCAGGTGATCCGCGACTACGCGAACGTGCCCCCGATCACGGTGGAGAAGCACAAGGCATTGCAGATCCTGGTGAACCTCATCCGCAACGCGAAGCACGCGTGCGATGATTCCGGCTCTCCGGACAAGAAGATGACCGTGCGGGTGGCCAACGGCTCGGGAAGCGTCCGCGTCTCGGTGATCGACAACGGCGTGGGCATCTCGCCGGAGAACCTGACCCGCATCTTCGCCCACGGCTTCACGACCAAGCCGGACGGCCACGGCTTCGGCCTCCATAGCGGCGCCTTGGCCGCGAAGGAAATGGGTGGCTCTCTCACCGTTCATAGCGATGGAGAGGGCTCGGGCGCGACCTTCACTCTCGAACTTCCGGCCGAGAGGCGTTAGCGACCGGGAGCGCAACCGGCGCTGATGCGTCGCTCCTGCGGCCGGGGTAAGGGCAGGGGCATGCAGGCGGCGCGAGGTTCTCCAACATTTGCAGAACGAACGACGGCATTGGAAAATGCGCCGCTTTTTCGGGAAACGAACCGGGCTCCGCCGCGTCTAATTCCGTGATGCCCATTCCCCCTCCTTCCCCGTCGTCACGTATCATGCATGACGGTAAGAAATGGTTCTTCCTTTCCCCCGGTGCATCTCCTCCCGTGACGGTGGACGCGGAGGCTCCGAATCCGGAGACGCGCGACCGGGATTCCCGTTCCCGTGGGCGCGGCCTACTGCTGGATTTCTCCGCGCCGCCGGCAGGCGGAAATCCGCTCCCCGGTAACTAACAGAATTCTTGCAATTCTCCCGGAAATAGCTATGAATTTCATAGCACAGGTGAACCTGTCGTTCGGGTTCCGGTGCGATACACACCCAGCCTGCATGGATCCGGGGGGACCCTGCAGATAAAAAGGCGGCCTCCGCAGCCCCATCCTGCGGAGGCCGTTCCTTTCTTTACACCGTCCCTCCCTCGCCGCACGCGGGCGCGAGGCCACGGCCCGCCGGAGCACACCCTTGTAGCGCCGCTACAATCCGGAGAAGTCCCAGATCGCCATGACCAGCGCGATCATGGCGACGAGGCAAACCCCGATGACGAAAGCCATTTCCACTCGCGTCAGCTCCAGCCTGTTCCCGCGTTCCTCCGCCGCCTCACCATCGTCGGGACGCGCATCTCCGGGTTCCGGACGGTTCTGATCGGGATCATGCATGGATGTTGCGATCGGGGTTGAACGAGAGCAGCCGGTTCTCCCCCCTTCCGGGAAGGCAGCGAAGCCGGGTCTTCGAATGGACTCGGTTGGCGCGAGCCAGCATGATCGGAGGATCCATTGCAGGTCTCTTTGCACGGGGCGTGCCGGGGCGGAGGTCGCGGGTCCGCAGGATGCTGAAAAATGCGCGGCACTTCGCGATTGAACGGCCCGTTCGATCGAAACCATCCTGCGGGCAATGTCCAAACTCGAATACGCGGTGGTGTCGGACCTGAGGCGCGCGATAGAAGTGAAGAAGGTGATCCAATTCTCCTGTCTGGGCGAGCAGTACGAGGTGGAACCCCATTTGCTGGGAAACGCGATCCGCACCCGGGCCATGATCCTGATCGCGTGGGTCCGCGCACCGGAGGCCGGATGGCGGACCTTCCGTTTCTCCCTCATCCGCGCCCTCGAATTTTCGAAGGAGACCTTCCACTCCGCGAGGCCCGGCTTCAATCCCCACGATCCCCGAGTGGAGAGCATCGACACCCTTGTGAAGTAACGGAATCGTCACCCGAACCCCCCAAGGAATCGCAGCGATGTCCTTTTTACCAACTCGTCCCCGCGGACCATACCTTCGGTTCCGGCGCAGCCGTTCGATTGATGGTTGGAAGAGTGGTGATTGAGAATTTCCACCCTCCTACCACCTCGGCCGCGCGCGGGGCAGGAAGCCTTCCCGCAGCACCTCCATCTCGCGCATCTGGTAGAAACGCACCGTCTTCCATCCCGGCCCGCCGGGCCCGTCCAGAATCCACAGCACCACCTCGAAGGAGCAGGTTCGCCGGCTGTTCTCGATCGCGTGCGGTTCCGCCAGGTAGTGCAGGCCGGAGCATACGAAGCGGATCTGTTTGCGGGTTGCGATCGCCTCTCGCAGATCGCTCATTTCGGCGTACTTCAAAGCGGTGGCCATGGTGGCAAGTTACTGCAATCCGCCAGCTGTCAAATGATTCGGCATGGCGTCCGTCGCCGGACCCGCCCGGGAAGCGGTCATTTCTTCTCCTGTGGCCTGCCGGACCCTCCCGCGGTGGGAGCACCGCTCGGGTTTCCCCCGGCATGCCCGCCGGTCCCGACATGATCCCCCGAACCTGGACTTTGCCCGCCTGCAACGCCCTCTCCACTGCGGGTCTCGGCGTCGCCGGTTGCTTGGGCACCCTGCGGGATCCTCTGCTCCAGATCCGGCCGGTGCCCCGGACCCGAAGGTTGCAGGTAAGCGTGACCCTCGCGGAGCGGAGTCGGTTCATCGCGGTCGCAGGATACCGCGACCAGACACAGCGGCAGCAACAGTCGGTGAGCTTTCATCCTTCTTGCTTCGCAATCCGCGTGCCCGGCGCGGGAGCCGGTAGGTCTGCTTCTCCTCCCGTCCTCGAAAGGCGATCTGCAATCCCGGCTTTTGCACAACGCCACCTCCTGCGCGTGCTTCGCCGCCGCTTTGCCGCGCACCGGTTGCCACCGGCCGCTTGGAACGGGAAGTGCGAAAGCGCCGCCCGTCGTCTCCATGGAATCGCCACAGTTGAATCTGAAGACCTTGTCCGGCTCCGACATCGAGTTCCGCGCGGAGACCATCTATTTCCTCGTGCTCGACCGTTTCCACGCGGGCAATCCAGACAAGGCACGCGAGGAGGACGACTTGTTCGATCCGCATCATCAGGACTGGGGAAAGTATTGGGGCGGCGACCTTCAGGGCGTGTTGGATAAACTCGGGTACCTCCGCTCCTTCGGCATCGGGGCCATCTGGACCACACCCTTGTTCGAGCAGGTAGAGGCCGTGAGCATCGGCGAAGGGGA
>CAMLOZ010000017.1 GCA_946481625.1 uncultured Haloferula sp.
TCCGGCAGGCTGTGAGGATGATGCTTCCCGCCCGGCTTGCGGATCACCTCGATCTTCCCGCCGAGCTTCTTGTAGCGATCCTCCACCACATCGATGTTCTCCTTCACCGGCACGCCTTCGTCCGCATCCCCGATCACGGCGAAAATCGGAATCCCCGCCTTCGCGAGCGGCTCCAGGTTGTCCACGGGGTTCTTCTTGTAAGCCATCGCCTCCGCCTCCGTCATGCCGTAAACCTTCAGCAGCTTCTCCCAATCCCCCGCATTCCCCGGGCCCGCTCCCTTGCCACCCGGCCAGCTCTTGATGTCGCACACCGGCGCATCGACATACATTCCCGCCACCCGCTCCGGGTGCCGCTCGGCCCAGTTGAACGCGAAGAGCCCGCCGCGGCTAAATCCTTCCAGCACGACCCTCGGCGAGACATCGTGCGCGGCACGAAGGTACCCGTGGAAAGCATCCATGTGCCCCATCGCCCGCGGCGATCCGTACATGTCCTGCATGTCGATGTAGGCCACGGCGAATCCCCGGTTCAGCAGCGCGATGTCCGCCTGCGGTTCATGGCCGAAGAACTCCGTCCGCCAGATCCACGGATTCCTCGGTCGCATCCCCTGCTTGGGCATCACCAGCAGCGCCGGACGCCCGTCCACCGCGAACTCCAGCATCGGATGACCGTTCCACTCCGACCTCTTCGCCGTCGCCACCGTTTTGTAAATCTCCAGCAGCTTGTCCGACTCGGCGATCGCCTCCGGCAGCGGCTTGCCCGCAGGCAGCCCCGGCCGCGTGTGTTTTGTCTCGGTCAGATACGCGTCGCGCAGCAGGTCGGCATGCTTCTTCAGCAACGCATAGCTCTCCGGCGTCGCCAGTCGCGGCTCGCCCTTCAGGCCCAACACCGGCCAGAGTCCCTTTGCAATCGTATCTCCCATCGCCTTGTGGCCCTCATCGCCGGGATGCACGCCATCGGGCGAAAAGAGCAGGTCGGGCTGTTTCTTCTTTAGCGCCTTCACCTGCTGGCGCAATTCCGGCCGGATATCGACCACCTCCCAACCCTCTGCTCGCTGCCCCGCGAGCCATGCCGCCTGCGCATCCAGCACCGCATCGTAGCGCGCCGTATCCTTCTCCGGCTGGTCCGGCTGGAAGATCGCCGGGGTCACGAACACGATCTTCGCGCCGGCCTTCTCCACCTCCTCCTTCAGCTTCGTCATGCCCTTCCGATAGGCATCCATCCGCTCCTCATCGAGCGGCAGGTAAATGCCATCGTTCATCCCGTAGCACGCGATCACCCGCGTTGGCTTGTACGCCGCCAACGCCCTTGCCAACCGTTCATGGATGCAAGGCCGCGGGAACTTCCCCCCCGCATGCCCGGGCTCGGAAAGCCCGGACGTCGTCTCGCTGCCCAAGCCCAGATTCAGGAACTCCGCCTCCGCATACGCCGGATCGTTGCGCAACGCGGACTCAACCCACGCTGCCCAGCGGCCGTCGTACGTGATGCTGTCGCCCAGGAAAAGCACCCGCGTCTCTGCCCGGGCGATCATGGCGAGAAGGAGGAAAAGGAGGATCCGCAAGGCTTTCATGCGCATGCAACAAGACGCTCCCGGGCCCGCCGATCTAGCAAGGAATCGTGTGGAGCTGCCACCTCCCCACCCGGGAACGGGGCAGGAGCGTCCCCTCTCCTTGACCCTTCCTCCTCAAACCATCGCGTGCTGCCACTGCCTCAACGCCGTCTCTCTTCCCGCCTTGAAAAACCCTCGCGACTTGCCGCCGTGCAGCAGCCCGGGATGATCGTGCTGCGTTTCCAGATAGGTCACATTCTTCCCCGCCTCCTGCGCTTGCAGGCGGCGGCGGCGGCAGAGTTCATTCGCGACCACGGTATGGCACTCGCCGAGAATCCCGCCCGGCGTCTTCCACCCGAATCCCCTCATGGGCGTGGTGTGGCGGATCCGGTGAACCACGATCGTGTGAATCGACGGATCCTCGATCCAATGGTCGAAGGGCGTTTCGTTCGAAACGCCGCCATCGAGGAAGTCCTCGCCATCGATGCGCTGCGGCTTGAAGAGCACGGGCATCGAGCAGCTCGCGATCATGAACTCGTTCAGCGGACCGCTGGAACGGATTTCGCCGCGCTGCGTGGTGAGATTCGCCACCGCCACTTCGAGCCGCGGGCTGCGCAGGTCTTCGAGGCGTTTCTCACCGAGACAGCGCGCCAGGTAGCGGCGCATCCGCACGCCGGACAGCAAGCCCGAACCCGCGACGCCGGTGGCGACGAAGGGAAAGCGCAGGAAGGCCCCGAGGTCGAAGAAGGCGCGGCGGAAATGGAAGTCGTAGATCACCTGGTCCAGCTCGGCGCCGCGCAAACCGGCGGCCCAGAGCCCGCCCGCCATCGCACCCGCGGAGGCACCGGCGATCCGGCCCGGACGTTGCCCCGCTTCTTCCATGCCGGCCAGCAGGCCGAGGTGCGCGTAGTAGCCGAAGAACGACGAGGACAGGCACACGGCCAGCCCCGGATCATGGCCGGTATGGGATGGCATGCCGCTCATGCTTCGGCTTCGGCGTGGGTGATTTCCTCGATCTCCTTCATCGGGGTGCGGTCGGAAGGGCGCAAGAACAGTATGCCACCCAGCGCGGCCCAGACAAGGCTGCAGGCGAACCCGATCAGGGAGCCCAAGACTGCCACACCCGTAGGGGTGCCATAGAGATCGTTCATCAAGGTCTTGAACCCAATCTCTCGCACTCCGATCCCGGAAATGGAAATCGGCAACGCACTCAGGGCATCGACCACCGGCATGACCACCAGCACTTGAGAAAGGTCATTCCCCTCGCCCACGAGGTGAATCCCGCACCAGAAGGTCCCATAATAGACGGGCAACATGACCGCACTCGAGGCAAAGGCCAGCAAGGCGTGCCCCCATTTCTTACGATATACGTCGTAGATCTGCGGCACGCGCCGGAGCACCTCCCAACGCATTTTCCGTCCCGGCTTGTGGATACGGTAGTGGACCCATGGACTGGCCATGATGAACAGAAAGACCACGAAACCCAACCCGCCGGCGAAAAACACCCATGCAAAATGGATCACTCCCTTGCCTAAATTGCTTTGCTGTTCCAGCGCCTCGAAACGTCCGGCCGTAACGGCGAAGAACATCAGAGCCATGGCCACCAGTCCGACAAGGTGATCTACAAGCACGGACATCGTTACCGCAAGCTTGCGCTCGGGATGCTGTCGAATCAGGAGAAATATCTTCGCGGCATCCCCACTCACGCCCGCCACGCCGAAGAGGCCGAAGAGATTGCCGATCAGGGTGAGTTCCACCACCCGCCAGAGGCTGACATTGATCTCCTGCGCACGCAGTAGCAGCCACCAGCGGAGCGCCGAAAGAAATACCGTGCCGCCGCCGAAAAACACCCCGAGCAAACCCCATCCCCAGTCCGGGTCCGATGGCCACAATGCTGAAGACTCATTGAGGTCCTTCTGAAGATCTTCCCGGGAAAGAGCGAACCAAAGGCAGGCAATGGTCAGGGCAAGTTTGAGGAAAAAAGCGACCCACTTCTTCATCGGAAGACGCATTCGCAGTTCGTCCTCACCGGAGGCTGCCGCTCACTCCCCGATGGCAGGAGCCATCGGCTACTCTGCGGCTTCGTCATCATCCCTTCGCCTCGATCGCCTTCGCGATCGTCTCGACGCTCTGGAGCACGCCCTTGGCCTTTTCGGCATCGGCGATCTTCAGGCCGAAGTGCTTCTCGATGGCGACGACGAGTTGGAGGGCATCCACCGAATCGAGTCCCAGGCCGCCCGCGCCGAAGATCGCGGTCTCGTCGGCGATCTCCGCCGCGTCGAAGTCGAGCATCAGTTCCTCGACCATCACCTCCTTGATCTTGCGTCGCAATTCCTCGCCTTGTGCCATGATTCTGAGCTTGTTAGAAAATACCGCCGTCGATTTTCAGGGCGGACCCTGTGACGTAAGCGGCATCGTGGCAAGCGAGAAACAGCACCGCCGCCGCCACCTCCGCCGGGGTTCCGAAACGCCGCATCGGGATGCCCGCCTTCGCCCGTTTCGCCGTCTCCTCGTCCATGTGCGCCAGCGCCTCCGTGGCGATGTAGCCGGGCAGGACCGCGTTCACGGTGATCCCGGAGCGGGCGACTTCCTTGGCCAAGGTCTGGGTTAGGGCGACCACCCCGGCCTTGGCGGCGGCGTAGTTCGTCTGCCCGAGCGGCGGCAGGATCGCGCTCAGCGAGGCGATATTGACGATCCGGCCGAAGCGGTTGGCCATCATCGGGCGGATCACGGCGCGACAGCCGAGGAAGACGGCATCGAGGTTCGTGGAAATCACGGAGGACCAGGCCTCGTCCGGCATGGTGGCGAGCAAATGGTCGCGGTGAAGCCCGGCATTGTTCACCAGCACGTCGAGGCGGCCGTCCGCTGCGGTGATGGTGGCCACGGCGGTCTCCCAGCTCTCCTTCGAGGTCACCTCCAGATCGACGAGGGCGCAGCGGTCCGGGAATTCGCCGGCGAGGGCTTCCGCATTCGTGCGGTTTGCACGGACACCGAGCCAGACTTTCGCTTCCGGATCTTTTTCGAGGAAGTAGCGGCCGATGCCGGTGCCGAGGCCGCCGTTTCCGCCGGTGATGAGGATGCTGCGCACGCCCGGAGTTTTCCGGTTACGGGGGAGGAGCGCAACTTTACAAGTTGCGGGCGGGGGCGGCCGCAAGCTGCCAGCGATTTGCGGAGTGGCCTCGGCTCCTTCAAGCCTCCCTCAGCCGCAACGTACAACGTTGCGCCACTTCCTCCGGCGGCCCGACGTTTTCGATGATGATGACATCCGGACCGAGTTCGAGGGTCGCCAACTGCGAATCGAGCAAGCTCGCGGGCATGAAGTGTTCGCGGTGTTGCATCCGCTCGTCCAAGGTGCCGCGATCCGCGGTGAGGACGATGAAACAGAGCGGCCCGGCGAGCTCGCGGAGGCGGTCGCGGTAGGCCTTCTTCAGGGCGGAGCAGGCGAGCACGATGTCCCCGCGCTGCGCAAGATAACGGCCCATGGCCTCCAGCCAGCCGGCGCGGTCTTCGTCCGTCAGCGGGATGCCCGAGGACATCTTCGCGATGTTCTCGGGCGGATGGAAGCCATCGGCATCGGCGAACTGGCAGCCGAGCTTTTCGGCAAGAAGCTCGCCAATGGTGGTTTTGCCGCTGCCACTGACGCCTGCGAGGACGATCTTCATTGGGTCTCAGTGACGGCGAGACGGGAGCGAAAAGCAAGGATCGGGAGAACGGTCCGGCCCTCTGAAACGAGAGCTCTCCACCTTCACTCCGGTTCGCCGATAAAGCATTGACGCCCTCCCCCTCCCCCCCCACCACTCCTTCAGAAAGATAACACGCCCCCCATGCCGCTGCTCCGCCCCCGCGTCCTCTCCCTGTCACTCCTCGCCCTAACTCTGCCCGTTTCGAATCGGGCCGCTGGCGGTGACACGGACTTCACCACCCCGCCGCGCATCGATCTGCTCGCTCCTTCGCAGGCTTTCTCGACCTTCGCCAATCAATTCACCGCCGCCGATCTCGATGGCGATGGCGACCAGGACCTGGTCCATTTGCCGGAAGGCGGCGAGTTTCCGGGTGATCCGCATGCTTACTGGATCGAGAACCTCGGCAATCGCCAGTTCGGCCCGCTGCGCCTCATCCACCTCGGCCCTACTGCCGCCGGCCAGAGCCTGAGCCGCCCCGTAGTGTGGAATCTCCTTGGCGATTCGAAGCCGGAGATCTTCGTGAACCGCCGCCAGTGGCCCCACGATGGCCTTTATCAGCCGCTCTCGCTCGGCCCGGAACTCGATGCGGATAGGCCCATACCCATCGTGCCCACGGTCCTTGCCGCCGGTGAATCCCGCCCGTGGGATCTCGTCGACTTCGATGGCACGGGGAATCCCTACATCGTCGCGGTGGCCGGCGCCTATGGTGCCAATCAAACCGTGGTGACCGCCTACAAGCCGAACGGCGGAGTCGGCGGACCCTTCCAAGAGGCATACACCGCCTTTTCGCTGTACTACGATCCACATTCCGTCATGGACATCGAGGCCAGCGATGCCGATGGCGATGGCGACCTCGATCTCTGCCTGGCCTGCTTTGAGGACGGAATGCGCATCTACGAGCGAGAGGTGGGCAACAGCAACTTCCTCGAGCCGCGCCTGATCGAGGGCGTGAACTGGCACGCGACCTGGATCGATCTGGACGGAGATGGCCGTAATGACATCCTGCAGCCGGACGGTTCCTGGTATCGCAACGACGGCAATTGGAATTTCGCGCTGCAAGAGACCTCGCCCGCTTACGCCCTGCTTGACTATTCCGCTTTCACGAAGGTCGTCCCTCGCGCCGGCCAGTCCGCACTGGTGCATGCCATCGTCCTCACGGAGGATCAGACCGCTTACGAGCGCATCCTCGTCCCCTTCGATTCCGCCGAGCCGATCCTGCGCGAGGCCGCACCGGGCAGTCACGCCGACTATCACGTGATCCTCCACTACGGGGATCTCGATGGGGACGGGCACATCGACTTGATCTATTCCCACTCCGCGGGAAGCTCGTACTACGGATCTCGTATCATCGCCGCCGGATGGGGTTCCGGCTCCGGTTTCTCCGCGCCGCAGACGCTTTATGCCGGGCCCTCGCCGCTCCACCGCCTCTTCAGCGCCGATTTCAATGGCGACCGCTGCCCGGATCTCGTCAGCGGTCCGGATGCGCTCGGCCGCTACCACGTTCACTACAACCGCGGCGCGACCGGTCCGGATGCAGGCGTGCCGATCAATGGCCTGGAAATCCCCGGCACCGAGCTGCGCATTATCGGGGCCGCCCGCATCGACAAGGACAAGTATCCCGATCTGGTCTGCTGCTACACCCGCCAGCCGGTGGGTACAGGCGGCCCGGAGAATGCCCTCGTCGTCGTGCGCGGGCGGAAGGACGGTTCCTTCATCCCGCCGGTCATTCCTTCCGGCGGATTGGTCTTCAGCTCCGGCTACGAGCCGGATGGAGGCGGCGTGGATAACCGGAACTTCGTCGATTGGGATCGCGATGGCGACCTCGACCTCGTCTCCTGGGGCCAGTGGCATGAGAACGTGAATGGCAGTTTCCCCGCCGGTTACCGCCTGCTGGTGGAGCTGGGCACCGTTCCGGATTTCCTCGGCAAGACGATCGTCATCGGCGGCACCATTACCGGCGATATCGATGGCGACCGTGCTCCGGACATCATCTCCCTGGTGCATGGCCCGGGCACTAGGAATCAGCCGCCGGACCACATGCTCGTCGCCTTTAACGACGGCCGCGGCGGGATCGAGGCCACCGTCGAGCTGCCGATCCAACTTGCCGCCTATGACTTCCTGGCCAACCCGGTGATGAGCGGCACCGCCGTGCTGACGGACCTGAATGGCGACAAGCTCCCGGATCTCTGGTTCCGCGAATTCGCCAGCGCCGACGTCCTCGGCAATCCCGTCGCCGCTGACCGCTGGCTGCGCAATCCCGGCCGCCGCACCGCGCGCGACATGAGCACCTGGGTCTCCACCGCCCTTCCCGCCGCCAACAACAAGGTCGCTGCCGGCGTGGCCTTTGGCGATTTCGATGGCGACCACCGCGCCGTGAACCTGAAGAGGAACCTCGGCGAATGGCTCAGCCCTTGGGGCTACCTGCAATCCACCAAGCGCGGCCCCCTCTTTTCCGAGCCCTACGACTTCACGAACTCCCACATCGACCTCACCAAGCAAGGCTTCTCCGGCGGCGTGGATATCGATGCCGACCGCGACACCGACTTCCTCCTCGGCGGCGGCGACTTCCCGCTGGTCATCCTGCGCAACCCCTCCGCCGATGGCGGCAAACGCCCGCCGCGGAAGGTGAAGGAAGTCGAGTGGCTCGGGACCTTGCCGGTGGTGAGGTAGGCGCTCAAGCCGTACGCAAGAGCCAGAAGAAGCCCCCGCCCGTCTCCTCCTGCCTTCCTTGGCACTTGGTCCTTCTTACTTGGAACTTCAAAGCTCGATGATCACCTTGATCGCCCCGACCTTCGGATCCGTGAACCTCGCGAACCCGGTCGGCACTTCATCGAAGGACAGGCGATGCGTGATCCACGCATCCGTGTCGATCTTCCCCTCCCCGATCAGCGCGATGATCTTGCCGAAGTCCGCGGGCAGGGCATTCCGCGACGCAAGCAAGGTCAGCTCCCGCCGATGAAACACCGGGGCATGCGGGAACTTCAGCTCCTGCGTGGTGATCCCGACATAGACGACGCGGCCCGTGAATCCCGCATACTGGAAACACGTGGACATCGACATTGCCGAGCCCGTGGCATCGATCACGACATCGGCAAGCTGCCCGCCGGTGATCGCTTCCAGCTCCTTCAACTCCGAGCCATCGCCGCGCGCGAGGATGCCGTGCTTGATCCCGAGTTTCTCCGCACAGAAGTCGATACGACCCTGCACCATGTCCATCACGATCACCCGCAGGTCCATCAACTTGAGGAACTCCAGGCAGGCGAGCCCGATCGGGCCGGCACCGATCACCAGCACCGTCTCGCCCGGCTGCGGATTGCCGCGCTGCACGGCGTGGTAGCCGATCGCCAGGGTCTCGACGAGCGCGAGCTGGTCGTAGGAAAGATGGTTGCCCGCGTGCAGCTTCCTTGCGGGCACGATCCAGGAATCGCGCAGGCCGCCGTCCTGGTGCACGCCGAGCACTTGCACCCCCGGGCAGCAATTGGACGAGCCTTTCAGGCTGACCGGCGACGCGGGATCGTTCACGTAGGGCTCCAGCGAGACCTTGTCCCCCCTCTTCACATTTGACACGCCCTCGCCGGTCGCGAGCACTTCCAGGCCGAGTTCATGGCCGGGAATGCGCGGGTAGGAGAAGAACGGCATCTTGCCGAGGTAGCCGGAGAGATCGGTGCCGCAGATGCCCATGCGGTGCGTGCGGACCAGCGCCTCGCCGGGACCGGGAGCGGGAGGTTCGGGAAGATCGATGACCCGGATCTCTTCCGGGCGGGTGAATTGGATGGCTTGCATGTTGAAGGATATTGGAAGGGAGAGAAAGGCGGCGACTTCAAGGGTTCGTGGTTCCGCCTTCAGGCGGTTGAATCAGTTCTCCGGCCGCCTGCTTCGCTTATTCCGCCTGAAGGCGGAACTACGAAGCCTGCGGCCCGCGGACACAATATGGCTTCAGGAGGCATCAAAGCGCATCGAAGCAATCGTCTGCCGCGCCGCGGCCTCCGGATCTCCCCCCGTGAAAATCTCCGCGGAGATGTACCCTTGGTATGAGATCTCCCGTAGCGCCGCCATCACCGCCCCCGCATCGGTGTGACCGCTGCCCATCGCCAGGCGGTTCGAGTCCGCCCAGTGGACGTGCCCGATCTTCGGGCCCGCATCCCGGATAGCCTGCGCAATGTCCGCTTCCTCGATGTTCATGTGGAAGAGGTCGGCGAGCAGCACGACATTGCCGAAGCCGTGGGCGGTCAGGAATTCCGCCGCGGGAAGCTGGCGGTTGAAGAGGTTCGTCTCGTAGCGGTTCAGCGGCTCGTAGATGAATTTCACCCCCGCCTCTCCCGCCGCCTTGTCGATCATGCCAAGCGACCCCGCGAAAAGCTCCAGCGCCCGCTCGCGGCTGATCTCCCCGCCCCATTTCCCCTGCATCGAGCCGAGGATGCACGGAGCGCCGAGGCTGCCCCCGAACTCCACCATCCGCAGGATGAAGTCCAGCGCCCCGCGGCGCTTCTCCGGGGAGGGATCGGTCAGCGAGAGTCCGTGCTTCACCATTCCCGCACCGCTGCCAACCGCCGCCACGCCAAGGCCGAAGCGCTCGCACAGCCCGCGGATCGTTTCCACCGGCACCTCGTCCGGGTCACCGAAGAACAGCTCCACGGCATCATAGCCGCAGGCCGCGGCTTTCGCGAAGCCGGCCTCGAGCTCGTCATGAAACACGAAAGGTCCGGCGGCCATCTCCGGCACGCGGCAAAGGGTAACGGCGGTCTTCATCACTCGGATTCCAGGATGATGTTTCCGTAAGCGGTCGTGTCGCCGGTGCGGATCAGCCCGATCGCCCGCGGCACCCGCTTCTTGAATTCCACGTGCGGCTCGCGGGTCAGCGGGATCTTGCCGAAGGAGCGGGCGAATTCGTTCACCGTCTCCTGTGGATTCGTGGCCAGGAATTCCTCCGCCTGCCAGATCCGGCCCATCTTGAAATTCGGCGTGAGCAGGTTCAGCACCTCGAGGATGGTGGGGATGCCGTGGGTCAGCGAGATGTCCACCGTCTCGATTTCAGGCCAGTAGGGAAAGGCCGCGTCCGCGATGACCAGGGTATTCGTGTGCCGGATCCGCGCGATCAGGTCGAGCACGCCGGGATTGATGATGCCGCTCAGGAGCATGCGCGGAGCTTAAAAGTTCCAAATCCGAAGTTCCAAGTTCCAAAAGAAACAAAGAAAAACAAACACGTTTCCAAAGGAGGTGGACGAAGGTTCAAGCTCCAACTCCAAGATCCAGGGAAAGGCCCCGGAATAGGGCAGCGTCCCGAAGCAAACAGCTGTTCCTTGGATCTTAGAGTTTGGAATTTGGAACTTCCGCCTGTCTGCCTTGGAACTTGGCACTTCTCACTTGGAACTTTAGTCTTTTGACGTGCAACGACGTAGCGCCCAGATCGCCGGTGAACTCGAGCAGGAAGTCCTGGCCGGGAAACTCCCCCCCGGAGACCGCCTCCCCTCGGAGGAAAAGCTCTGCGAACGTTTCGGCGTGAGCCGCACGGTTATCCGGGAGGCGATCCAGCAATTGCGCGGCCGCGGGCTGCTGCGGACCCTCAAGGGCTCCGGCACCTACATCGCCGACCCCAGCTTGGAATCGCTCGGGCAGGTCGTGGAGAGCTACTCGGTGCTGGCGGAGGAAAGCGATTTCCTCGAGCTGATCGATTTCCGCATCCTGATCGAAACCGAGTGCGCCCGCCTCGCGGCCAAGAACGCCGGTGAGCAGGTCATCCGCGAGTTGAAGCGTATCCTCGACACGATGGAGAAGGCGAAGGGCGCGAAGGACAAATTCAGCAAGGCGGACATCGCCTTCCACCTCGCCATCGCGCGCGGCTCGGGGAATGGCATCTACTCGATCCTCCTCGGCGCACTGGAGAAACGCTGCATCGCCTACGCCCAGGCAAACCGCGGCGACGGCGATTGGTCGACCCCGGTAATCGAGGGCCACCGCGCGATCCTCGACGCAATCGAAGCCGGCGAGCCGGACGATGCCGCGCGGGAGATGAGGAAGCACCTGCTATCTTCGCGCAGGCACTTCGTGGATCTCGAGCACGGGGGAAAGTGACGGTAGGGATCGCTCTCGGGAATCCGGCGAATAGGTTGCCGCTTCCCCCATCGATCCCGAAAAACCAACCATCCCCGGATGCTCCCACGTCAGTCGGCCTCGTCGGGGTGTAGCGGCAGCCACGCAGGCTGCCCAAACCCTGGCCCATCTCTAAACGAGAAAGCCGATCCCCGCCCGCCATCCCACCCACCTTTGATCCTCCCCTCGCCGGGCCTCTCGGAGCGAGGTCCCTGCCTCCCACCACGAAATGCCGCACGGGAAACCCAAGACCCGTGCGGCATTTCTGCCGGTGGCCGGCATGGGTGCCCGCGCGAAAAACCCTGATCCGCGCGGGCATCAACCCGACCGGGTTGAAAAGAAAGCTACGGCCTGTCATCCATCAGGGATAGTCCACCACCTTCACGGAGATCCGCTTCAGCGCGAGGTCCCCGCCGAGGTCGTTCCAGATCACCAGCGCCTTCGGAGCGGCGAAGGAACTGGCGGGGATCTCCGCCACCAGTTCAGCCTGGGTGGAGGTGCCGGAGTGGAGGGTGATCTTGCCGCCGAGCGCGTCGTAGCGGAGTGTGAGCTCGTTCTCCTGCAGCGCGGAGATGCCGGTGAGCGGCGATTCGCGGCCGCCCACCTCGTCGCGCAGGCGCCAGCGGTGGCCCTCGTTCGCGCGGGCCTGCACCGAGCAGAGGACAGTGCCATCTTCCGCCTCCAGCGCGATCTTCTCGATGCCGTCGAGCTTCAACTGCTTGTCCCAGATCCATTCCGGCTGGCGGGTCCGGAAGGACATCAGGACGACCTGCCGGTGGTTCGGCGCCTGCTCCGCGAGGAAGCTCCCCCTCAAATGACGCTTGCCGCCGGAAGTATCCAGCTTGCCCTCGCCCACGGCGGTCGTACCGCGCTCCGAGAGCACTTCCCACGGCTTGCCGATGTCCGGCTTCTTGTCGCGCAGCAGCGTTCCCTTCGGATCGTTGAAGTCGTCTTCGAACACGATCGCCTCGCCGGGCAGGGCCTTGCGGAAATCGGTGGCATCGAGGGGATCAAGGCTGGTGTTGCCGCGGTTCAACCAGGAAGCGGACTCGCCGGCCTTGAGGGTCCACTTGCCCTTCTCCATCCCGCGATCCACCTCCACCCGGCCGGAGACGACATGCACCTCGCAGGAGCCGCCCTCCGCCACGCGCACGCCGAACTCCGTGCCGATGTGGCGCACCACGGCACCCGCCGCGCGGATCTTGAATTTCGGCGCGCCTTCATCGACGCGGAAGTAAACCCGGCCGCGCCGCACATCGAGATCCTGGCCGTTCTCCCGGAGATAGATCAGCGCCGGGCCGTCGATGCAGGCCTCGGTATAGGGATTCAGCTTCGCGACCACCACGCCGTCCCGCACTTCGAGGCGCTGGTTCTTCGGCCAGACGCCCTCGTTTACCGTCACACCATCGATCAGGAAATAGCTGTCCGCGGAGCCGGCGACGGAGACCACCGGGGCCTCGCGGTTCAGGAAGATCGCCACCGTGGTGGCCAGCATCACCAGCGCGGCGGCGGCGGCACCACCCCAGATCCAGCGGGTGCGGACGCGCCGCGATTCCTCCGCCAGCGGCCCCGCCACAAGCTGGGCGTGCAGCGCGAGGTGGTCCGGCATCTCGTAGTTGTCCAGGAGCATCTGGTCGGTGCTCATCAGCGCGAAGTAATTCCGCCGCGCCTCCGGATCCTCGAGCAGGGCTTTTTCGAGACGCGGGATGTCCTCCTTCGCGATCGAGCCGTCGAGCAGCTCGTGGATCAGGTCTTCGGTGTCGTCGTCCCGGTTCATGGACTTTCAGGCATGAGTTGACCCTCGATGCATTTGCGGAGGGAGGCGCGAAGCTGGTGGAGGCGGGCCTTGAGCGTGCCGATGCTACGCTGCGTGCTGGTGGCGAGCGATTCCAAAGAACCGCCGACCCAGTAGCGGTGGCGGAGCAGTTCCTCGTCCTTCGCGGTGAGCTTGCGCAGGCAATTCGAGAGCGCGCGGCGGCGCTCCGGCAGTTCGTCGGAAAACTCCTCGAACTCGGTGGCGAACATGTCGAGCAGCTTGTGGTCGAAGGACACCAGCAGCGAGCGGCGCTGCTTGCGCAGGTAACTCTTCACTTCGAGTTGGGCGATTTGGAAGGCCCAGTTCTTGAAGCTCGATCCCGGGCGGTATTTCTCCCGCTTTTTCCACAGCACCATGTTCACCGCCTGCCGGATGTCGTAGGCGGCATGCGGATCCCCTGCAAGGGCACGGATGAAGTAGAACAGGTCGACCTGGTGACGGGTCAGTTCCTGCACGAACTCATCGATATTGTCACTTGCTTGGGACATTGACGGACAGACACTGCCGCCCGGACCGAAAAGTTTAGTCCCTTGCCGATTTTCCCGCAAGGACTGTCCTTATGGGCACGCTTTGGAGCCTTACCGCTCCCGCCAAATGCGACAGCATAAGGAGCGACGACACTCCTGCCGTCTGGGGAGACGCGCCGACCGGGGGACAAGAGTGTCCCCTCTCCTTATGGCTGACGCCATCTCCCCTCACCCCTTCTTCCACAAACCGAAATCCCGCGATTCCCCATCCGGAATGATCGCCCTCTCCTCCGACTGGAGAGGAAACGGGCTCTCGAAAACCGGATTCACCTCCGGCCCGATCTGCTCGTCCCTCAACCTGGAATCCGCAGGCAACCCATAGTTTCCATCCAGCATCGGATCCTCCGTCCGGTTCCCCTCGGGCAGTGGCAGAGTCTCCGGCGGCTGCCCCCACCGCAGGTAAGGCTCCGCCACCTTCCAGAAGACATTCCGCTCGATCAGCGGCGTGCCATAGGACTTCGCCGAGAGACGCTCGGAGCCTACCTGGCCCTGCCGGATCCCCTGCCCCACGAAGATATTCCCCCTCACCAGCGGCGATGACAAGCCGAGCACCGCAAGCGCCTCCCGCCCGTCGTCCGCGATCACGTTCCGCACGATCCGGTCGCGGCTCTCGAACCAGCAGCTGATGCTCCCCATTTCGTTCTTCGCGAGGATGTTTCCGAAGATCTCTCCCGCGGTATTTCCCGAGATGTAAATGCCGCTTCGCGCATTCCCGCGGATGACATTGCCGGTGATGAGCGGCGAGCAGTCGTCGTAACGGATGCCATGCCATGCCGAGCCGGAGATCCGGCTGTCGCGGATGGTGGCCTTCCCCGCGATGGTGATGCAGCGGTGATAGCAATTCCGCACGTCGCAGTTGAGCACCGTGATCCGGTTTCCCGTCAGCTCGATGCCCGTGCCCCACACGCCCGCCACCAGACAGTTCTCGATCAAGCCGCCCGCCGCATCCCGCACCTCGATCCCATTCCCCGGCGAACCCAGCACCGCGCAAGACCGCATCGTCAGCTTCGCCTTGGCCGACCTCACCACCGCGATGTCGAGCGAGGCTCCCGCGTGCGATTTCGCCGCCCTCAGCGACATTCCCAAGCCTTCTAACAGGACCTCCCCGTCCGTCTCAATCGTCACCAGCGGCCGGGCGGGCCGCACCTCCGCCGTACCGGATGACTCCGGATCGCCAGATGCCTCCAGGCGGGTCTTGTCCCAGCCCGCCCCGACGATCTTCACCGGCTTCGAGATGACGAGACGCTCTTGGAATTTGCCTTCGGGGATCCTGAGCGTCCCTCCTGCCGGAGTCCCCGCCAGCGCGTCGGCCAAGGTTCCGGGCGTTCCCCTCCCGGCGGACTCCACCGGGACCGGCGTGGCCGGAACCGCGGGCTCCGGGAGCCCGGCGACCTTCCCCGCCGGATCCTCAACCGTTTGGACCGTGCCCGGGGCGGAGGGAGGCGCGACCTTACCGGATCTCTTCAGGAGGAACAGCAAGCCGCACCCCAGCAACAACGTTA
>CAMLOZ010000018.1 GCA_946481625.1 uncultured Haloferula sp.
CTCCACGGGAAGCGCGTCGAGCGCGAGGTCGGTGTTAAGCAGGAGATTGGTGAGCGGTGTGCGGAGTTCGTGGGAGACGCGGTTCACGAAGCTCACGCGTTCCTCGGCGAGCCGGAACGACTTCTTCTGAGAAACCGCGATCCAGAGGCCTCCGAGCAAGACCAGAAGCCCCACGGAAAAGGAGCCCGCGAGGACCGGAAGCCGATAGGCCACCGCGAGCCGCACGGGATAGTAGCGGTGCAGGCTCCAATCGCCGAAGCGCGAGACATGGCGGAGGATCTCGTCGGGCTTGGCATCCAGAGGAGGAGTGCCGCTGCGTGCCCAAGGGCGGTTGTCCGGACCTTCGAAGATGATGGCCCCGGCCTCGTTCGCAATGCCGGCCGTATCTGCGCGCGAGCTAAGATCGGCAGACACCACTTGCGATGCCGCCGCCGGATCGACGATCAGCAAGGCCATCGAGCGACCATTGCCGTGCCACCATGCCAAGGGTTTGTCCGGCATTTCGATCCAGCCGCTTCCTTCCAAGACACGGGCTTCGGGAAGCACCCATTCGTCCTTCTCCTTCCGTTGATAGCGTTCCAGCACGGGAAGCCAGCGCGGGGACGATGCGCCGGTGGCCAGATGAGATCGGGAGGGGTCGTTAAAGGTCTGCGACAGCAAGGAGCGCTGCACCACTCCGGAGATCACGGAGCCATCCGCAGGCAGGCTTAGCCCTTTATCCAGGAGCCGCACCGCTTCCGCATCCAGGGCCTGCTCCCAGAGCCGTTCCATCCCGGCGACCCGCCGGTTCGACTCGCGGAAGAAATCGTCCACGCGATTGCCGGCGGGCTTCCGGGGGATGCGCTCCTCCTGGCGGGCGAGCAAGAGCCCCGCAGTCACGACCGCCGCGGACAGGATGAAGGATACCGCACCCGTCACCGCCCAAGGCGTGCGGACGCCGGCAGGCGATCCCGTGGTTGGAGGAGCTTTCATGCGGGGCTTCAGGCAAATCAATCCAGAACACCGGGCGCTGTCACTCCACTTTGATGAAGAGAAGCAGGCATCGGCCCGGGTCCGATTTGCCCAAGCCGGTGAAACGGCTGCCGGAGCTTACCAGAGTCCACTGTCCCGGTGTGATGCGGCAGGTGGTCTTGAAGAGGTTCGAAGCAAAGAGAGGCATGGTGCAATCGGGAATCCATTCGCCATTGTCCTCGATCCGGCGTGAAACCGTGTCGCCCAGCCTGAACACGTAGTAGGACCTGAGATCGACCAGAAGGCCGGATTCGTCCCACGAAGGTTTCAACTCGATGGTCATCCCCGTGTTCCGGGTTTCGAAGCTCGTGCCGATGCTGGCACCTTTGATCCCGGGATAAGATTCCAGCTTTTGCCGTTCGAAGGTTCCCAAGCCTTCCACCGACTTGCCATCCTCCTGCCGGCGGTGGGGGCTCTGCCAGTGTCGCAGGACGGTCTTTTCGTAGGTGGGAGCCCATTCGGTGGGATAGATTTCCTCGGAGATGTTTTCCAACGTCCACTGCGAAGCCCCCTGGGCCAGACCATCGCCGCACATGATGGTCGTGACCTCCCCCGCCTTGCGCATTCCCTCGACGAGATGCCAAGCGCCCGCGGGAATCTCACCCGGGGCCTTGGAGCATTGCCAAGCCGAGAAGCCACCGTGATCCACTTCCACGAGTTCATAGGCCAGGTGCGTCAGTCCTTGGGGCTTCACTTCGTTTCCAGCCGGAGCGATGAATGCACCGCGGAGAAACACCAATCTCGAGGCCCCTCCCTGCTGGCGCTCTTTCAGGTTGGGATCGACGCGGGCCAAGAGCTGGTATTTGCCTTGGGGAAGAGGAGCCGGGGCTTGAACCGAGGGAGGGATGTCCTCCGGTGCCGCAGGGTCGGAGAAGGGATCCGCCCGCTTGTCCTCCCACGCGCCCCAGCTCGCCCGGCCGCTCCGGAATTCCGGCATGAAGATGTCATCCGCATGACGGGTGCGGTTCGAAAGAATGTCCCAAGCCCTGCTGCCGGTATAGGTCACATGATCCACCCAGAGGGAAAGCCTCGGCCCCTCGCGAAAGGTTGCCGCGTGAAACTCCGCCGAGATGCCGGTATTTCGGGTTTCGAAGGAGGTCCCCAAAGGCCAGACCCCCGGCCCGGCGGGTTCATACTCGGTGGGGTAGACCAGCTCGACGATCGAGGCGGTATCCGCCTCCCGGTCGGCAACGCCCGTGGAAAGATGCGTGTGCTCCAAAGTCGCCTTCCCTTCGTCGATCCACTGTTGGACCAGTGTGCGGAGTTCGCCGGCATCGCCGGTGAGACCATGGTTGCGGGTCCAATCGGCGATACGGTCGGGAGGGACGAGGATGTGTTCGACGACGGCGACGTAGGAATCTCCCGGAGGAGTTTCGGCCTTCGCTGCCCCGCCTTTCTTCACAAAGGGGTTCGGTTCTTGGGCATGGAGAGTGGCAGCCGAGGCCAGGATGACTAACAGACGGGATTTCATGCGGGTAACGGAGCGGGTTTGCGGCTCCGGGATTCATGAGAGCGGATCTTGAGGAGGGCTGCGCCAAAGGGCGATGAGGCTTGTGCAAAATGTTGGCAAAAAGGGAAGACGGGCCCGGGCTTGGATTTTACGGTGCCTTGACGGACGGGCGGGCTGATCCGGGGTAGAGAAGAGGTGCCATGAAAACGAAGAACCTCTTTTCGATTCCCCTCCTGTCATCCATCGCCGTCGGTGGGATGGCCCATGCCAAGGAGGCATTCCCCACCTCGCTTCCCAGCGATCCGCAGCACAAGGTCCAGATTGCGCTGCTGCTCGATACCTCGAACAGCATGGACGGTCTGATCGACCAGGCGAAGACGCAGCTCTGGAAAGTCGTGAACTCCTTCAACGACGCGAAACGCGACGGAAAGGTGCCTTTCGTGGAAGTGGCGCTCTACGAGTATGGCAACAACGGCCTGCACATCGGCAACAACTGGATCCGGCAGGTCGAGCCGCTGACCCGGGATCTCGACGAGATCAGCCGCGAGCTCTTCGCCTTCCGCACGAACGGGGGCGACGAGTACTGCGGTGCGGTGATCCAGCGGGCTCTCTCCGACCTTTCCTGGGATCCTTCGCCGCGGACCTACAAGGCGGTATTCATCGCGGGAAACGAACCGTTCACGCAGGGTCCGGTCGATGCGCGGCAGGCGTGCCGGGACGCGCTGTCAAAGGGGATCGTGGTGAACACGATCCACTGCGGCAGCCGCGAGGAAGGCATCTCCGGAGCGTGGCATGACGGCGCGGCGCTGGCGGAAGGGAAGTTCCTTTCGATTAACCAGGACAAGGCGGTGGTCCATATCGACGCGCCGCAGGACAAGCAGATCGCCACGCTGGGGATCGAGCTGAACAAGACCTACCTGGGCTACGGCGTGCATGCGCGGGAAGGCATGGTCAAGCAGCTGCAGGCCGATAACGACGCCGAGGTCAATGCGAAGGCGGGTGCCGCGCAACAGCGGGCGGTCTCCAAGGCGAGCGCGAACTATTGCAACACGGCGTGGGACCTGGTGGATGCCTGCCGGGAGGGAACGGTGAAGCTGGCCGAGATTCCCGCCGAACAGTTGCCGGAACCGATGAAGGCGATGACGCCGGAGCAGCGCGAAGCCCATCTGAATAAGATGACGGAGATGCGCGCGGGACTTCAGCAGAAGATCATGCTGCTGAACCGCGAGCGCGAGGCCTTCGTGGCGGGGGAGCTGAAGAAGCAGGCCCAAGCGACCGGCGAGCAGACCTTGGACGAGGCGATCGTGGCCACCGTGAAGGGCCAGGCGGCGGCGCGGGGGTATCACTTCGGGGAATGAAGCCGGAAGTCGCATGCCAGAAATCCGGATGCGGGGTGGATTTTACACAGGATTGACGGAGAAAGATCTAAAAACCGGCTAGCCTATGGACGTGATGAAAACCGCGTGTGTGATCCTGGCCGCCGCGGGGGTGGCTTTGATGGCCGCCGGTGTGGCGGCGGGCGAGGAAGCTCCGCCGGCCGACTTGCTCCCCTCCCCCGTCTCCGTGTAGATCTTCCATCGTTCCATGCCCGAGACCACCATCCTAGTCATCGAGGACGACCCCGCGATCCGCCGCGGGGTCGTCGATGCTTTGGAATACGGCGGGTATCGTACTTTGGAGGCGGGCGAGGGCATGACCGGGCTGGACCTGGCGCTGCGGGCGAACTACCGCCTGCTGCTCCTGGACCTGGTGCTGCCGGGGCGGGACGGCTTCTCGATCCTTTCGGAATTGAAGAAGCGCCGGCCGGGGCAGGCGGTCATCATCCTCTCGGCACGCGGCGAGGAGAACGACCGCGTGCGCGGCCTGAGCCTGGGAGCGGACGACTACGTGATGAAACCCTTCAGCGTGCGGGAGCTGCTGGCGCGTGTCGAAGCGGTGCTGCGACGGACCTGCGAGCGGCCGGCACCGGCGGAGGAGCGGGTCTTGCCCGGGGGTCGGGTGGATCTCACCAGCGGGCGGATCGTCTTCGAGGATGGGACGGACAACACGCTTTCCGAGCGCGAGGTCGGGCTGCTGCGCTACCTGTTGGACGCGGCGGGGCGGACCGTCTCCCGGGACGAGATCCTGCGGCATGTCTGGGGCCTCGACCCCGAGCGGACGGAAACCCGCACGCTCGACATGCACATCATGCACCTGCGGACGAAATTGCGCGACCGGAGCCAGGAAATGCTGGTGACAGTTCGCGGAAAGGGATGGAGGTTCCATACGGAGCCATGAGCGCGCGGGGCAGAACGGTGTGGCTGGTGCACGGGCTGATCGCCTTGTGTGCGCTATTGATTCTCGGCGCGATGGCCGCACTGACCCGCGGCGTGGTGAAGGGTGAACGTCACCGCGCAAGCATGGAGGCGAGGGCCGACGAGCAGGAACAGCTCCGGCTCGCGCTGTGGCGGATGGATGCCGCGGCGGCGGCATGGATCGCGGAAGAAGCGCAACGCCCGGTCCCGGACGGGACGAACAAGGAATCGGCGGGGCCGGAAGTGAAACTCCGTTTCGACGCGCGGGAAGACGGGCTGGTGCTGGCTGACGATCCGGACAAGGTCCCGATGCTGTGCCAGGCTCTGGGCCTGCCGACCCGTGAAAGCGCCTTCCCGAGCATGTGCACGCAGATGCCGGAGATTCCGGCGTCGTGGGCGATCGCCACGCCACCCCCGGCCCCGCCTCCGCCGGTGGAGTCCATTCCTCCCGAGATGAAAGAGGAGGCCGTGCCGCAGACGAAGCCGGAGGTCGCGGCCAAGCAGCAGCAATGGTCCAATCCGCCGATGCAGCGAGCGAGCCAAGCGTACCAGACCCTGGCCAACACGAAGGAAATGGCGAACCGCTCGCGCGTGATCAAGGGTGCGGTGGAAAGCGGCAAGGCGCAGTTCGACACCAACATGGTGATGAACCTCTCGGTAGGAAGCTGGAGCTTGCTGCGGAGCAGTCTGCCGCGGCCTGCGAGGATCAGCGGGGAGCTGCTCTTGCTACGACATTTGCAGTGGAAGCTGCCGAACGAGACGACGCTGAGGTCGATCCAGGGCGTGTGGGTGGATGAACCGGCCCTCAAGAGCCTGCTCCTCGCCCAAGTTGCCGATCTCTTTCCCGGTGCCAGGCTGGTGGCGAGCAACGAAGGCGATCTGGAGGAAGGCACCACGCTGGCATCGTTCCCGTGGAAGCTGGCGGTGGTGCGGCCCGCGGAGATCCCTCCTCCCCTCCCCCGCAGCGTGCTCTATCCGCTGATCGCCGGCTGGGGCGCGGCGGTGGTGGCGATCTTCGCCGCATGGCTGCTGGTCACGGGTCTCCTGCGTCTGAGCGAGCGGCGGGCGTCTTTCGTTTCCGCGGTGACCCATGAGTTGCGGACGCCGCTTACCACCTTCCAGCTTTATTCGGACATGCTGGCGAGCGGCGCGGTAAAGGAGGAGAAGCGGGGTGACTATTTCCACACGCTGCGGCGCGAGGCGGAACGGCTGTCGCACCTGGTGGAAAACGTGCTGGCATTCTCGCGGATCGAGCGGCGTTGCGAGCGCTCGACGGTGACACGGCATGTCGCGGGGCCGATGGTGGAATCCATGTCGGAGCGATTCCGCGGGCGCTTGAAGGAAGCGGGGATGGATCTGGCCGTGGATCCGCATGCCGAAGCGTGGCAAACCGAGGTAAGAGCCGACCCGGCGGCCGTGGAGCACGTGCTTTTCAATCTGGTGGACAACGCGGCAAAATATGGAGCGGGTCCGGTGACCCTCGATGCGGAGAGGACAGCCTGCTCGCTGAAGATCCGCGTGAGGGATCAAGGCAAAGGAATCCCGGCCTCGGAGCGGAGGCGGATCTTCCGCGCCTTTCACAAGTCCGCGGCCGCAGCGGCAGAGAGCCGGCCGGGGGTCGGACTGGGGCTCGCACTATCGCGTCGTCTGGCGAGAGCGGGCGGGGGCGATCTGGAGATAGCGGCGAAGGGAGACGGGACCTGCTTCGTCCTCACTCTGCCACGGGCGTGAGATCCGCAAAAACGCGCGGCGGAACTGTCCTCGCCATGTGAGAAAATGGCTCGCCTTCATGGAGTTCCGCGCTCAAATGGCGGGTAATTCATGGATCAGCCTCCGAAGTTCACGCGCCACGTATGGGTCCAGCTCTGGCGTTTGATCCGGCCGTATTTCTTCGGTCGCACGTGGGGGAAGGCGTGGCTGCAACTCGGAGCCCTGATCATCCTCTCCGTGGCCGTGACGGCAGTGGGCATCTGGTCCGGTTTCGTGATGAGCGACGTGATGACCGCGTTGCAAAAGCGGAACCCGGCGGGCTTCGAAAAGGGACTGTGGATCTACTTGGGCACCTTCGCGGCAACGATCCCGCTGGCGGCCTACTACCGTTACGTGGAGGAGCGGCTCGCGTTGAACTGGCGCGATTTCCTCGCCCGCACCCTCATGCTGCGGTACTTCTACAACCGTGCCTACTACCGTCTGTTAGGGCATGAGGAAATCGACAATCCGGACCAGCGCATATCGGAAGACGCGCGGAATTTCACGATCACCTCGCTGTCCTTTTCCCTGATCGTGATCAATTCCGCGATCCAGATCATCGGCTACGCGGGGGTCCTGTGGTCGATTTCCGGAACCCTGGTCGCGGTGCTGGTGGGCTACGCCGTGATGGGCACGGTGGTGGCCTTCCTAATCGGCAAGCGCCTGATCGGGTTGAACTACCTGCAGTACGAGCGGGAGGCGAACCTGCGCTACGGGCTGGTGCGGGTGCGGGACAATTCGGAATCGATCGCCTTCTACCGCGGCGAGCGCCGTGAACTTCGGGACCTGAGGGCGCGGCTCGGCGGCGTGGTGGGCAACATGCTGGTGCTGATCCGCTGGAACCGGAACCTCGCCTTCTTCACCACGGGCTACAACTCGCTGGCGCTGATCCTGCCGCTGGTGATCGTCGCGCCGCTATTCATGCAGGGGAAGGTGGAGTTCGGGAAGATCGCGCAGGCGACCGCGGCCTTCGGCACTTTCCTTGCGGCGGTCTCGCTGTTCATCACGCAGTTCGAGCGGCTGAGCGCCTTCGCGGCGGGAGTCACCCGTCTCGGCACCCTGTGGGAATTCCTCGACGAGCGGGATGTGGAGGACGACCTGGAAGCGGAGACGGCGGAGCAGATCGAAATCAGCGAGGACGAGCGGACGATCTCGCTCGAAGACCTGACCGTGAAGACGCCCGGTGACGGACGGGAGCTGCTGCGCGACCTGAACTTCCGCCTGCCGCCGGGCAAGAGCCTGCTGATCATGGGCGAGAGCGGTTCGGGAAAGAGTTCGCTCCTGAGGACGATCGCAGGGCTGTGGAGTTCCGGTGCCGGGAAGATCGGGCGGCCGCCCTATCGCAACATGATGTTCCTGCCGCAGCGTCCTTACATGGTGCCAGGCAGCCTGCGCGCCCAACTCGACTATCCCGAGGCGAGGCGCGACAGCGACGACGAGACGATGCAGGAAGTGCTCGATACCGTGAATCTGCCGGAGCTGGCGGCCCGGGTGGACGGCGACTTCGACCGCGACGCCGATTGGGCGAACATGCTGTCCCTGGGCGAGCAGCAGCGCCTTTCCTTCGCCCGCCTGCTCTTCAAGCGCCCCGCCATCGCTTTCCTCGACGAATCGACCAGCGCGCTCGACGAGCCGAACGAGGACCGGCTTTACAAGTACCTCCGCAAGCACCGCTACACGTATGTCAGCGTGGGTCACCGCTCGACGCTGCTGAAGCACCACGACTGGCTGCTGCGGATCGGCAAGGACGGGAACTGGGAGCTGGCCGCGATCAAGGATCTGGAGGAAGCATCCGCGAAGTAAGGCAGGAACCGCCGTGGACGGAAATTCGGTTTCCGGAGTTCAATCGAGAAAGGCATTGCCTTCTTTCCACCGTCCGCGAGCACCGCCCCGACTTCGCGAGGTATGAGTCGATGGAGCGGGATCGATCTCTTCCGGCTCCCACTGGCCGGACACGTACGAGAGTTCCGGGGGCACCTCGCCGATTGTCCTGACGAAGGTCAGGCCGGGCGGCGGGAGGTGGCCGGCGGTTTCCGGGAGAGGTGTGATCTGCGGGCGGCTTCGCCAAGCGCTGGGGAGGGCGCCCTTTTCCTCCAGGAAGGCTTTGGTGAAATGGCTCGAACTGCCGTAGCCCACCGCGCGGGCCACATCGCTGATTTTCCGGACCCCGCTGGAAAGCAACTTCGCCGCCTGATTGATGCGGATTTCCCGCTGCTTGAGGCGGATGCTCTTGCCCGAGCGTTCATGATAAAGGCGACAGAGCAGAAAGCGGGTGATGCCGATCTCCTGCGCCAAAGCCGGAAGGTCAACGGGCTTCCGATAATTCTTCCTCAACCACCGGTCCACTGTCGCGGTCAGCAGTGCGTGTTGATCTTTCGAGAGCCGAGGCATGGCCGGTTGAACCCGTTCGGGGCGGGAGGGATGCTTGCCGGAACGGGCTCCGGAACCAATGATAAAGTGCAATCCAGCGCTACAATTGGCGCTACAAAGAAATTGAAAAGCCCAAGGGACCGGGTTCTTTTCCGCGTGTGACGAATTCGCCCTCCGTCATGCGATTTCCAGGTACCGCGGCCCTCCCAGGCTGCAAACCGAAACGCACCCGAGCCGGAGGGCGCGATTGAATCCGCCCATTTTCCCATGACCTTGCGCAGCACCCTAGCCATCACCGCCAGCCTCTGGATCGGCGCGATTTCGGCAGCGCATTACAACATGAACATGGAGAAGGTTTCCACCTGGTTCGCGAAGCCTTCGGAACGGAAGCTGCGGATCGGATTCCTGCCGGTGACCTGCCATCTGACCTGTCCGGTCACCAATTTCATCAATCAGGAGATGGAGGGCGACGGCCTATTCGAGCCTCTGAAGTTCAGCGGCTGGCCGGAGCTCAAGGAATCCTTCCTTTCCGGTCACACGCGGGCGACTTTCATCCTGGCGCCGATGGCGATCGCGCTGCGCGAGCAGGGAGTGCCGATCAAAATCGTTTATCTGGGGCATCGGGACGGGACCGCGCTGATGGTCCAGAAGGACTCCGATATCCGCAGCATCGCGGACCTGAGAGGTAAAGTGGTCGCCGTGCCGAACCGCTACTCGAACCAGCGGCTGCTGATTTTCCGTGCCTTGAACAACGCGGGCATGACGATCGACGACATCAAGCTGATCGAAATGCCGCCACCGGACATGCCTACGGCACTTGCGACGAAGTCGGTGGATGCGGTCACGAGCGGTGAGCCCTTCATGGGCCAGTGCGAACTGGATGGCTACGGCCGCGTGCTCTACCTGACCAAGGACATCTGGCCGAACTTCATCTCCTGCGTGCTGGCGGTGCATGAGGACGAGATCCGCGACAACCCGGAGCGGATCCAGAAGCTGGTGGACGGGATCGCGGACAGCGGGATGTGGCTGGAGGACGGGATGGACAACCGCATGGCTGCGGCGCAATTCGTTTCCAAGCGTTACTACAACCAGCATCCGCGCTTGCTGGAATTCGTGCTGAGCAAGCCGCCGGATCGGGTGACCTACAACAATCTCGCGCTGCAGAAGGAGAATTTCGAAGAGATCGCCGCGCTCGGCAAGCAGTCCGGAATCTTGAAAGGAACCGTGGAATTCGAGGACTATGTGGACACCCGCTTCGGCGAGGCGGCGGAGACGAGAAAGAAGGCTTACGCCTACGAAGCAGAACAGGCATTGAAGGATCTGGGCGGCAAATGAAGAACGTGCACCTCCCGCTCATCGTCGGCCTGCTGTTTCTGGGCGCATGGCACATGCTGGTGAAGTGGTCCGGAAGCGACCTTTTCCCGACCCCGTGGCAGGTGGCGCTCGGGATCGTGGAACTCGCCCAACAGGGGGTGCTGCTGAAGTACATCGTGGCTTCGCTCTTCCGCGTCACCTGGGGTTTCTTCCTCGCGATCCTGGTCGGGGTGCCCCTGGGGCTTTTGCTGGGGTGGTTCCGGCCGGCGGCGACAGCGCTCAATCCGATGATCCAGATTTTCCGGCCGATCTCCCCGATTGCGTGGATTCCGGTGGCGATCCTGTGGTTCGGCGTGACCGATGTGGCACCGGTGTTCCTGATTTTCCTGGCGAGTGTTTTCCCGATCACGGTGTCCTCGATGGCGGCGGTGCAGAACATGCAGCCGGTCTATGTGAGGGCCGCGCGGAACTTCGGCCTCACGAATGCCCAGCTCTTCCGCCAGGTGATCTTCCCCGCCTGCCTACCGCAAATTCTCACCGGCCTCCGGATCGCACTTGGGATTGCTTGGCTGGTGGTCGTCGCCGCCGAGATGATCGCCGTGAACTCGGGTCTGGGCTACCTCATCATCGACGCCCGGAACGCGGGCAAGCGCTACGACCTCGTGGTGGCCGGCATGGTGATGATCGGCTTGATCGGTCTCGGCCTGGACATCGCCGTTCGCCGTTTGGAAAAATTCGACGAAGTCCGCTGGGGCTACGCCAACAAATGAGCAATCCCTCCGAACAAGTAGCCATCGAGATCAAGGATCTCTGGATGACCTTCCCCGGAAAGCGGAAGGGCGAGCAGGTGCACGTCCTCGAGAACGTGAATCTCTCCGTGAGCCGCGGGGAGTTTGTCTGCATCGTCGGGCCCTCGGGGTGCGGCAAGTCCACCTTGCTCAACGTCATCGGCGGATTTCTCGAACAAACTTCCGGCACCGTGCTGGTCGAAGGGCAGCCGGTGAAAGGTCCGGATCCGAAGCGGATCTTCGTCTTCCAGGAGAACGGCGTGTTCCCATGGCTCAATGTGGAAGACAATGTCGGCTTCGGCCTGCTCGGAATTTCAAACGAAGCTCGGAAGGAAATCGTGACCCGTTACATCGACATGGTCGGGCTCACGGGTTTCGACAAATCCTACCCGCGCGAGCTCTCCGGCGGGATGAGGCAGCGGGTGGAGATCGCCCGGGCGCTCGCGGCCTCGCCGGACATCATCTACATGGACGAGCCCTTCGGCGCGCTCGACTTCATCACGCGCATGAAGATGCGCGCGGACCTGGTACGCATCTGGCAGGAGGAAAAGAAGACGATCCTCTTCGTGACCCACGACATCGAGGAGGCCGTCCAGCTCGCGGATACCGTGCTGGTCATGAGCCGCCGGCCGGCGACGGTGCAGTTCAGCGAGAAGATCGACATTCCGCGCCCGCGGGACCTCGATTCGCGGGGCTATCTGGAAGCCCGCGACCGGATCTTCCGCGAGATGGGGATGAGTTTGAAGGTCGGTGCCTGAAGGTAGCGCCGAGCTACTCCATTCCCGCCTTCTTCTTGAGGAAGCCGAGTACCTTCGAGAAATTCACCGCGGGCTTCTGGTCCGGCGCGGCGACAACGAAGACGATCCGCGAGGTTTTGCCATCCGCGACCACGTTCGCGAGGTAGGTGCCCGGGGCGAGCTTCTTCTTGTCCATGGTGGCATCGAGCTTCACCTCCTTCACGTTTTGCGCGAAGATGATCGCGACCGCCTGGGTTTCTTCCACGCTGCCGTCTTCCTTGCAGGGAAAGGCGTTCACGATGAGCAGGGGCACCTCCTTCTCAAGGGAGAGAACCGCATCGGGCGCGACGGGCTTGGAAACCTCGGCGAAGATTTCGTTGCCGGCTTTCATCTCGGCCTTGGTGCCGCCTAGGGTGACATCGAAGGGGTAGAGCGCGGGACGTTCTTCGGCGGAGAGGGCGGTAATCAGGCATGCCAGCGCGGCGAAAGTTCTTCTCATGATCGCCATCCGAGCAGATCCGGGGATCAACGGCAAGATCGCGCTGGAGCCGCGCCGTATAGAGGCCATCTTCCCCTTCATGGCCCGGCCCCGCCCCGAACCCGTCGATCCCGCGCAGCTTCCCGAACTGGCGATGGCCACGATGAAGTCGGCCAAATTCCCGATGCTGGCGAGCGACGATGCGGGGCAACCGAGACTGCGGCCGGTTTCGCCGGTAAAGACGGAGAGGTTCACCGTGTGGGTGGCGAACTTGCGGGCTTACCACAAGACGGGAGAGATCGCGATGAATCCCAAAGTGGAACTCTGCTACCTCGACGCCGATCATCATCAGGTGCGGATCACCGGCACCGCCATGGTGGAGAGCGATGCCTCCCTGCTCGCCGCGATCTGGGGCAAGAATCCCCTCCTGAGATCCTATCTGGGAACGCCCGACACTCCGGAATTGCTCGTGTACCGCATCGAGCCGACCCACATCCGCTACATGCGCGAGTGGGCGCTGGAGTACCACGAAGTGCCGCTCGCGGATCAAGACTGAGGGAGGTGCCGCGGGCTCAGCGGAACAACGCCTCCACGCCCATCGCGCTTTTCCGCAGGAATTTCGGCACCGCCTTGCTCTTCCCCGGCCGGAACAGCCGGAAGACGATTCCCAGCAGGTTCAGGGTGAAGACGTGGTCGATCAGGCGGTAGCCGCGCTGCCGCCGCAACAGGATCGAGGAAAACCAGCTGAGCGTCTGCCGCTTCACCTTGAAGGGCTCGAAGGACAGCTTGATGCGGTAGCGCTGCCGCCGCTCGCTCGGCCAGGCCTTCTTGTAGGCCTTCTTCGAAGCGCGGATCCGCTCCGCCAACTCCGGGTCGAAAGGCAGGAAGTAGTAGCGCCGTGCCAGCCGCACCAGATGGCAGAAATCCCTCCAGTGCTCGATATCCGCAACCGGCAGATCCGCCGCGCGGGCCAGCTCGATCATCCGCGGGAAGAGCGCGTAAGCCGCCTCGCCCTCACGCAGCGCCCGCTCCGGATCGCGCACGAAATGGCGCTGCACCTTCCGCACCGCATGGTTGATGAAGAGGCAGTCCCAGTACACATGCAGCAGCGGGGGGATACGCACCCGGCGGAAGAACAACTTCTGCGTCGCGAAATCCGCGATGTAGTGAAGCTCCTTCACCACGGTCTCCGCATGGCGCAACAGTTCCAGCACCGCCGGTGCCCGCTCCGGCCCCACCACTCCTGCGACCGCATCCTCGACGGATTCCCGGTCGCGGAAGATCCGCAGCGCCACCACCGTGTTCAGCCGCAGCCAGAAATCACGGTCGCCGCTTTCCAGAAAGGCCAAGCGCCGGAAGCGGTGCCAGCCGCCGGTCTGGCACCACACCGAGATACCCGCCAGATTCGCATCACCCTGGAGCTCCCGGGCGTATTGCTCGCAGTCCCAGCCGATGAAGCTCGGGAACTCCCCCGCCCCCTCATACTCCCTGCGGGCCTGCAATTCGACGATCTTGCGGTGCGGTGTCCTGAAGAAAGCCCGGTTCAGCGGCAGATAGCGGAAGAAGTCACTCTCCCCGTATTTCATCGACAGGATGAAGTTCGCGGAATCGATCCCGTCCAGCACGCGCGCCAAGGTCCGCCGGTGCCAGATCAGGTCGCCCACCCGGTGCGCGCCCACGGTCCAGGTCCGCAGGACCAGGGTCCGCCCCCGTCCCTCGAAGACCGGCAGCAGCGCCCGCAGCAGCCGGTTCGTTTCCGCCGCACTCCGCACATGGAGGCGCGTCCGGATCGGATCCTTCACGTCCACCCCGTCGCTCTCGCCGATCCGCAGCACCAAACCGCTCACCTCCGGGAAATCCCGCAGGAAATCCCCCACCAGCCCGACATAGAAGTCCTCCAGCCGCTGGCGGTGATTCCCGAAGGCCGCGTCGATCGCCGGCGTCACCGGCAGCACGTCCGAAGTCACGTAAATCGCCAACCCCGCCTCCTGCACGATTCCGAACAGCGCCGAAAACTCCTCGCGGAAAACGGCGATCCGCGCCGCGGTCTCCGGCTCATGCAAGGGATGCGGGGCGAGGTGGGCCAGATCGTCCAAAGTCACCGCATTGTAACCTGCGGCTGCCACCTCGCGGGTGAATTTACGCATGTCCTCCCGGATCGCATCCCATTGGAGCCTGCGCGCCTCGCCCCCGGTCGCCAGATGAGTGAAAGGAATCTTGGACCAATTGATGCGCCGCCGTTCATAACCGCGGAAAAACGGTCCGATGGCGTCGATGAGAAAGATCCCCGGCGGCATGATTCCTGCAACGTACGCGTCACATGGAGCGAGAGCAAAGAGCGTGAATCTGACAGGATCGTTGCAATCCGGAATTTGTGGGGGAGAGCTTGGCGACCGACGCCTTGGGTGTTTACTTCGTGATGGCACCCGAGCAATGTCGGAGTTGCGTGTTCTTCGCCGCCCTGTGAAACCGTCCCCCAGATCCGCAACCCGCGCCGCCGCCGGCTTCAGCCTCATCGAGCTGCTGGTCGTGATGGTCATCATC
>CAMLOZ010000019.1 GCA_946481625.1 uncultured Haloferula sp.
GGGCGGCCAGGTAGTTCTTGAAGTTGCCGCCGTTGCCCTCGATCGAGTTCGAATAGCGGGAGAGCGACGAAAGGTTTTCCAGGATGACCTTGAGCTCGTCCGCGGAGAAGCTCCGTGACTGGTCGTGGGTGCGGAGCTCCACTTCGCTGGCGCCGAGGTCGATCAGGATCCGGTTGAGCTGGTCGTTGTCCTGGACGTATTCCGAGCGCTTCTTGCGGGTGACAAGATAGAGCGGCGGCTGGGCGATGTAGAGGAAGCCGCGCTTCACCAGTTCCGGCATGTGACGGCAGAAGAAGGTTAGCAGCAGGGTGCGGATGTGCGAGCCGTCCACGTCGGCATCGGTCATGATGACGACCTTGTGGTAGCGGACCTTCTCGATGGCGAAGGACCCTTCCTGCTCGCCATCGCCGATGCCGGCCCCGATGGCGGTGATGAGGTTCTGGATTTCCTTGTTCTGAAGGGCGCGATGCAAGCGGGCCTTCTCGACGTTGATGAGCTTGCCGCGGAGCGGGAGGATCGCCTGGGTGCGCCGGTCGCGGCCCTGCTTGGCCGAGCCGCCTGCGGAGTCACCTTCGACAATGTAGAGTTCGGACTTCGCGGGATCGCGCTCGGAGCAGTCGGCAAGCTTGCCGGGCAGACCGCCGCCGGACAGCGCCGACTTGCGCACCGTCTCGCGGGCCTTGCGGGCGGCCTCGCGGGCACGGGCTGCATTCAGAGACTTCTCGATAATGCGCTTCGCGATCGCCGGGTTCTCCTCGAAGTACTGGACCAGGCCTTCGTAAACGATCGAGGAGACGACCCCTTCAATCTCGGAGTTCACCAGCTTGCCTTTGGTCTGCGAAGAGAAGCGCGGGCTCGGCATCTTGACCGAGATCACGCAGACCAGACCTTCACGGACATCATCACCGGTCAGAGCGGTGTCCTTCTCCTTGAGAATCTTGTTCGCCTTCGCGTACTGGTTGATCCCGCGGGTCAGCGCGGTGCGGAAGCCGGTGAGGTGGGTGCCACCATCGGCATTCGGAATCGAGTTCGCGAAGCAGAGGATCTGGTCGTTGTAGGAATCGTTGTACTGGAAGACGACATCGGCGAAGACATCCTCCTGCGACTGCTTGCCATCGTAATCGATGTCGATCTGGCGCTTGCCGTTGAGGACGACGGGGTCATCGTGGACGAGCGTCTTCGTGCTGCCGAGCTCCGTCACGAATTCCACGATGCCCTTCGCATAGAAGAAGGTCGTCTTGCGGGCCGATTCGGGACGTTCGTCCTCCAGGTCGATCGTCAACCCCGGGTTGAGGAAGGCGAGTTCCTTGAGACGGGTCGAGAGACGGTCGAACTTGAATTCGATGGTATCGACGAAGATCGTCGCATCCGGGAAGAAGGTGATCGTGGTGCCGGTCCGCTTGGCATCGACCTCCCCAACCACGTGGAGCGGCTGGGTGGTGCGGCCGCGTTCGAAGGCGATCGCATACACATTCCCGTTCCGGTAAACCTCGGCCTTGAACCAGTCGGAGAGGGCATTGACGCACTTCGCGCCCACACCGTGAAGGCCGCCGGAATATTTGTAGGCACCTTGTCCGAACTTGCCGCCGGCGTGCAGGTTGGTGAGTACCAACTCGACCGCGGGAATACCGAACTTGGGATGGATATCCACCGGAATACCGCGCCCGTTGTCCGCCACGGAAATCGAGCCATCGACGTGGATCGAGACCTTGATCCGGTCACAGTAACCGGCGAGATGCTCGTCGATCGAGTTGTCCAAAACCTCGAAAACGCAGTGGTGCAAGCCTCGCTCGTCGGGATCGCCGATGTACATCCCCGGCCGCTTGCGGACAGCCTCCAAACCTTCGAGTTTGTCGATCTGGGCGGCATCGTATGCCTGCTCGCCACTGACATTGGTGTCGGCCTTTTCAGGCTCTTGGTGCTCTTCGGACATGGACCCGCGAAGGGTCTGAAATGGCCGCGTTTTAGACAAGGCCGATTGTCGAAAAACGGGCAATATTATCGACCTGAAAACGTCATCATAACCAACTTGAAACCAAGCGATTAAAAACGCCGCTCAGCACCCCGTCAGAGACCGAGACAAGCAAGCTGCCACTTCAGCAAAACATCGGCCGGTTCGCACTCGCCATCAGCAATGGATTCGATGATCGAACGCGGGGCAATCAGCGAGGAATCGATATCGAGTTCCGCGGCACGGCTGTCGCGCAACGAGATCAGACGGGCCACTCTGGCGTCGAAATCGGCATCGCGGCGGCGGCGCAGGCCGCGCGGCTTCTCGGGCCATTCCTCGGGCTTGCGGGCACGCGCGGCATCGAGCAGGTCGGTGAGGCGCTTGCGCCGGTCGGGGCGATAGTGGGGCGGGATCTCGATCCGCTTCCCGGACGCCAAGGAGAGGCTCCAATCGATCAGTTGCCGGTTGGTCACCACCATGAAGGAAGGGCGATCCCATGCGGAGGCCTCCGCATCGCGCCATTCCCAGAGGGATTTGAGGAAGTTCAGCCCCGAGCGGTCGAGCCGGCCGGAACCTTGGATCCGCCACGGTTCGCCGCGGGATTCATCGCGCTCCAATACTTTCAGGCGGGCCGCCTCGCAGCTCTCGACAAACCAATCGAAGCGGCCCTTTTCCTTCAGCTCGTTGCTGATCTTCTCCCCCATGGGGAGGAGATAGCGGACGTCGTTGAGCGCGTATTCCATCATTTTCGCGGAGAGCGGGCGTTTGCCCCAGTCCGCTTTTTGAGACGATTTCGACAGTACGACGCCGAAATAGAGCTCGACCAAGTCCGCCAGGCCGAAGCGGCGCACGCCGAGCAGCCGGGCCCCGATCTGGGTGTCGTACACAACCGGAGGCAAAGTCGAAAAGCTGCGGCGCAGCATTGTCATGTCGTAATCCGCGCCGTGCATCCAGACCGTGCGGGCTCCGAGGAAGCCTCCCAGAGGCGAGAGGTCCTCGATTGAAAGCGGGTCGATCAGCGCGTCATCCCCGCCACAGGAGTACTGGACCAGACAGAGGGATTCCCGGTAGCGATGGAGGCTGTCCGCCTCCGTATCGATGGCACATACTGCATCGGCCGGTGGGCGGGAAAGCAAAGAGACGAGTTCCTGGGAATCGCTGACCAATGGTTGGGATGACATACCCGGGGGAAACCTTCAGGCGAAAGGGAAAGCTCCGGAGCCCTAATTGCGGACTCCGGAGCCGTTGTCGAATTCAAAATCCCGGCTCATGCGGAACGGGACGACGGCAGACTACTTCACCGTCACTGCGGAGAGGGTCACACGAAGGTCCGGGAGTTCCGCGTCGGGATCGGCCACCGGATTCACGCTCTTCAGGACAAGGAACTGCTGGGTCAGGTTGACGGTGGTCGGCAGGGCGCGGGTGTTGAAGCCTACCGTCTCCCGGGTATCCGGGAAAATCAGCTTCACCTCGATGATCGCGGGGACGCTCGAAGTGACCTCGCGGAACTCAAGCGTGTAGTCGGTGCCTATCTTGACCTTCTTGCCCCTCTTCTTGCCCGCTTGGAACTCGACGAAGTTGTAGCGCAGCGTGTTGCCGGTGCGGGGGCGGAACGGCACCTCGAACACCACGCGGTCGTCCGCGTCCAGGAACGGTGCCGCCGGCGGGGTAGGCTGGGAAGCGGGATCGATGATCGGGTTCGGAACCTTGGTCACCACGCGGGAGAAGGCGGAGGTGAGCCCGAGGCCTTGGAAGGCGGGCGGGATATCGCCCGGGAGCGGAACGAACTGTTCGCGGGCGCTGGCCCCGATATCCTCGTTGGTCGGGAACTGGAAGGCGAACTCCTCGATATTGGGGGTGCCGTCCTTGTCCACGTCCCCTGCGGGGCTCAGATCGCGCTTGGTGGTGCCGAGCGGGAAGGTCGTCTGGACGAAGCCGTTGAAGCTATCCACGAAGTCCAGCTTGGCGCGGAAGCGGCGGGCCGAGAAGTCCCCGGAGACACCGCTGGTGAACAGGTTCCGCTGGTAGCGCAGGTTCATCACGCCCTTTTGGCCGACATCGAAGAAGAACGGAGGCATGTTGTATTGCTGGACGGTGGGAACCGTCAGCAAGACGGGATTCTGGGGAACGGTCGGCGGGAAAAGCAGGAAGTCCTCGGCTTCGTTGAGAATCGAGAAGTAGATCTGGTCTCCCGGGCGCACGACGGTCCGGTCATTCCCGGTCCAAGTGACCTTGTTGATCAGACGGGGATCCATCTGGTAAACATCCCCGTTCCAAGTGCCGGAAGTGTACCGGAAGCCGGCACGGGTGCGGGACGCCGGATTCACCGCCTCGAGCGTAGGAACAATCGTCACCGGAATGGCCACCGGATTGAGATCCGGGCTGCCGAGACGGGGGAAGGTGAAGATGTATTGCCCCGGCACGATCTCCTCGTTCATCTGTTTCAACGCCGCCACGGGCGCATTGAAGGCCCCGATGGTGGTATTGAGGCTGACCGTGGAGGGAAGGCCGATGACGACGGCCGTATCCGGCTCCAGAGAGATATTCAGGGTGGCATCATTCCCGTTCGGGCTGATTTCGCTGAGAGTGATGAGATTGCCATCTCCGCCGACGCTATAGAAGTCGGTGATGGCGGCGGTACCCTCAAGCGCGGCCCGCACCGCGGCCGCCCACTCTGCTCCCGTTTGGTCCTCCACGACGGGGACGCTGATCGTCAGAGGGGAGCCCACGATCTCCGAACCGGTGACCACCACGTTGATGTTGCCGGTCACCAGAACATCACCGAGAGCCAAGGCCGTTTCCACCTGACGCACCGAGCCGTAGGGCCGGATTAGCTCGTATTGGGTCAGGTCATACTGCCGGACCACATCGGTGCTGATGTCGTAGAAGGTGACCACGGCATCGTCGCGGAAATTCTGGAGCGGCCGTGGCAGCTTGGACGGCGGCCCCGAATACAGTTGCGGAATTTCCGGTCGGGAAGGCTCGACCACGAATGCGGGAACCACGCTGGCGACGGACCAGTACTGGTTGTCGTCGCGAACGCCATCGCGGTCCACATCACCCGTGGCAATGAAGCCGGTGGCACCCAAGGGGCAGGGCGGAATATTGCTCGGGCCGAAGAAGAAAAGCTGCGGGTCGATGACGCAGGCACCGTCCAGAAAGACGTTTCCGTCGCGGAGGTGAAGATTCAGTTGCCCACCTTCGAAACGCAGGCTCTGGCCACTAACCTGATAGTGGGTTTTGTCCGCCGAAAGCTCCATGATCAGCTCCGCATTTGCGGACTGAACGATGAACAACGATGCGAGGGTGAGTAAGGTCCGGCGGGTTTTCATGTGGGAAAACCTTCCGCCCCTCCCCTGCTTTGACAAGCAGATTCTTGGCGCAAACGCGCTCTTCACCGCGTCTTCACACGACGTCAATAAAGGCGCTGAATGCAATGTCAACGCTATGTCACACAACGCGCGTCAGCGCAAGCCCCGAAGAAGCAACTCGGCGTTCGTTTTCGTCGCGCGAAGATTCTTGAGAAGCGTCTCGATGGCGTCTCCGACGGGCAATTGGGCGAGTTGCCGACGGATGTCCAGCACCTTGACGAACTCATCCGGATGGTACAGGCGGTCGTCGTTGCGGGTGCCGCTCTGGGGAATGTGGATTGCCGGGAAAACGCGGCGTTCGGCGAGTTCGCGATCCAAGCGCACCTCCATGTTGCCGGTGCCCTTGAACTCCTCGAAGATCACGTCGTCCATCCGGCTCTCGGTCTCGATCAGGGCCGTGGCGAGGATTGTCAAACTGCCGCCTTCCTCGACGTTCCGCGCGTTGCCGAAGAACTTCCGCGACTTCTGCAAGGCCACCGGGCTGACCCCGCCGCTGCCGATCGGCCCGCCTTGGTTGGCGGAATTGTGGCCCCGTGCAAGACGGGTCAAGCTATCGAGCAGCAGCACCACGTCCTTACCTTGCTCGACCAAGCGGCGCGCGCGCTCGATCACGAGATCCGCGACCTGGGCGTGGCGACGCGGTGCCTCATCGAAAGTGGGGGCGTAGACCGTGGTGCCCACGGTCTCCTCGAAGTCGGTGACCTCCTCCGGCCGCTCGTCGAGCAGCACCACGATCAACTCGACCTCCGGGTGATTGCGCCGGATGGCCTTGGCGATCTGCTTGAGGAGGATCGTCTTGCCTCCCCGCGGCGGAGCCACGATCAGGCCGCGCTGTCCCTTGCCGAGCGGTGCGACCAGATCCAGGACGCGGACACTCACGGCATCCGGCCCCTCACCTTCCAGCACGAGGCGGCGGTCGGGGAACAAGGGGGTGAGCTTGTCGAACTCCTTCGGCGTCTTGTATTCGGCCGCCGGGATGCCCTCGACCTCGAGGATTTCGGTGGCCGAAAGATACTTGTCGCGGTCGCGCGGAGCACGGATCCGGACCTTCACGCGGTTTCCGGCCCGCAGGCCGTGGTCGCGGAGAAGGTGGCCGTTCACGTAGAGGTCATCCTGACAGGTCCGGAAACTGCGGGCGGGATCGCGCAGCATCGCATAATTTTCCTTGGCCTGCTCGACGATGCCCTCGCCGATCAGCGTGGCACCTTCGTTCGCATAGAAGCTAAGGAGTTCGAAAATCAACTGCGTCTTCGGTGCGCCGGGAGTAATCCGGGCCGGCACGGCTTCCGCCATGGCGAGCAGTTCCCCGAGCGGCTTGAGCCGGAAGGCATTGATATCGATGACCTGCGACACGGGCGCGGTCTCCTGCACGGCGGCAGCGGTTTCTGCGGGGAGCTCTGGGAGCTGGTTATCGTCGCTCATGATGGCGTGGAATTGGAGGAAGCGCCTGAGTTGCGCTTCAAGGACAGTGACCGGACCTTCGTTCCAGAAAACATGATCCGCACGGCGGAGCTTTTCTTCCTGGGGCATCTGGGCCGCGAAGACGGAGTCGATCGTGGCATCGTCGAAGCCGTTTCGCTCCCGCAATCGCTTGCGTCGGGTTTCGTTTCCGGCGGCGACGAGAAGATTCGCGTGCTGACCGAGGTCGAAGCCGTTCTCGAAGAGAAGCGGAATATCCGCAACGAAGAGGGCCGCGCCCAGTTTGCGGGCGGATGCCGAAGATTCAAGACATTCCTCGCGAACCCGGGGATGGACGATCCCTTCCAGATCCTCCCGGGCGGCGGGATCCCGGAAGACGATCTCCCTCAAGGCCGGGCGACTGACCGACCCGTCCGCCGCCAGAACTCCCGTGCCAAACCGGGCGGCTATCGCTTCGGCCACCTCCCCGGGCTTCCCGAGAAGCGCGTGAACGCAGGCGTCCGCATCGAAAATCACGGTGCCGGGAAGGATCTCCGCAAGGAGGCGGCAAGCGGTGGATTTCCCGCTGGCGATTCCCCCGCTAAGGCCGAAGACATGCACGCCCCCACCTACAGGCGGTGCCTGCGATCCTGCAACTTGCAAATCGGGCAACGAAAAGCGGGCGGAAGGTTTCCCCTCCGCCCGCATGAATGATCGCTGGAACCAGCTCCCGGACTATTCGGCCGGCGGAGGTCCGATCAGATCGGCGGAAGCACCACCGCTCGTCGGGATCACGTCGGTGCCGGCGGGGGCCGCAGCCGTGGCCGCGCTTTCGCGGATCGGCCTGCCGGTGGCGTCGATGATCTGCGCGGTGACGAAGATGATCAGGTTGCTCTTGATGCGGTTCTCAGCCTTGGACTGGAACAGGCGGCCGACAACCGGGAGGTCGCCAAGCACCGGCACCTTGTCCTCGACCGTCTGCACGTCCTCGCGCATCAGGCCGCCGACCGCGACGGTGTAACCGTCGAAGATGGTCAGGGCGGTGGTCACGCGGCGGCTCGAGAAGACCGGCATCTCGATCCGGTTTTCCGTGATGGTCACGGTCGTCGGGTTGCCGAGGAAGTCGGTGGCAGGCGATTGGATCGGGCTGCCGTAGTTCACGAAGCCTTCGAACTCGACGATGTCGGGAGCGAAGCGGAGGTCGATCACGAAGTCGTTACCGCCGATGGTCGGCTCGATTTCGAGGGTGACACCCGTATTGCGCGTCTCGAAGGAGGTCGGGGTGGCGGGAGTCACCGGGAAGATACCGGAGCTCGAACCAAGACCCAGGCCGCCGCCGTTCACGCTGCCGCCGATCGAGTTCGGAAGTTCCGGGGGCTCGTATTCGGTCGGGTAGATGAATTCGCGGATGATCTCGATCAGCGCCTTTTCACCCGAGCGGGCGGTCACGCTGGGAGCGGTCATCAGGTCGGTGCCCTTCTTCTGCGCGAGACCGCGCATGATCATCTGCACCTGGCCGTCGGAGAACAGACCGGTCAGGGCGGCGATACCCGGTGCGGGGCTGGCGCTCTGCGCGGTGCGGTTCGGGTTGTTGAGGACGGCGTCGATGTTGTTGCGGTTGATCGCGCCATCACCGGAGCGGAGACCGGCGGTCACGATGTCGCTGACATTGGTGCCGGTCGCGGCCGGGACGCCCGGGATGTTCACGCCGGAAACGGTGCCGATGAAGTCCGCGTTGGTGCGGGTCTGGCCGGCGCTAACCGTGCCACCGCCGAGGAAGACGGAGTTCGCGGAGAGACCGAAGGGCGAGACGATCCAGTCGAAGCCGAGTTCGTCGGTGTTCTCCTGGGAGATTTCCACGAACTTGGTCGAGATCTTGACCTGCTTCGGCGTGTCCTTGCCCATGTTTTCCACGATGCCCTCGATGAGGTCGAGGTTGGTCGGGGTGTTGCGGACAAGGAGGGTGGAGTTACCGGCGAAGAACTTGGCCGAGGCACCTTCGGGGAACTTGACGCCGTTCTCCTTGAGGAGGGTCGTCTCGTCCTTGCGCGGAGCAATGCGGGCACCGGTGCCACCGTCGCCGCCGCCGGCGAAGGGGTCTTCGTCGGCACCACCGCCTTCAGCGGCGCCGCCACCGCCGAGCTTGGCGAGGAAATCCGGCGGAACGCGGAAGGTGCGGTTGAAGAGGTCTTCGTCCGTTTCGGTGGCAGGCACCAGGGTGACGGCGTATTCGTCGACCTTGTAGCGGAGCTTGGTCTGCTCGCAGATGTACTTCAGGGCTTCGGCAAGCGGAACGTTGCGCAGGCGCAGTTCGCGGATGCGGAGGGAGCCCGGGTCCGCGGTGGCACCGAGGCCGCCGGCGGCATCGGCATCCAGGGCGGCGTCGCCACTGCCGCCGGAGCGGGGCTTGCGGATGACGAAGTTGATGCCCTTGCGGGTCGGATCCGGCTCCTTGGTGTCAAGTTCACGGGAGCGCAGGCGAAGGAAGTCGATCGCCTCTTCCACCGAGGTGTCTTCGAAGTCGATCACCGGGATGGTGATGTCGCGGAGCTTCTCGAGGATGTAGGTCGTGCCACCGGAAACGGTCGGGCCGCCGGTGTCGGCACCCGGGATGTCCGAGATGAGCGGCGGGACGGAGAGCTCCCATGCGGCGTCCACCTGCGAGAGGAGTTCGGCGCGGGTGTGATCGTAGGCGGCGCGATAGTAGTCGGTCTTGGCCTGGGCCAACCGCTCCATGCCGCGGCGGGCGGCCTTGTTGAAGGGGTCCACGCGGATCACGTCCTCGTAGTGGCGGAACGCGTCGTCATACTTGCCGAGGTTGTAGGCACCTTCGGCGAGGTAGAGGCTGCGGCGCACCTTGTCCACGTTCTCGGTGTGCTCGTAGGTGAGCGCCGGGTTCGTGCGGATCGGGTCGTCGAGCCACTCGTTGATGCGCTTGGCATCCACGTTGTTCGGATCTTCCTCAAGCACCGCGGCGGTGAGGGCGCGGGCTTCTTCATACTTGCCAACCCGGCGGTAGGCATCACCCAAGGCAGTGGAAGCATCGGAAAGGTGTGCAACGAGCACCGCGCGGCGGTCGGCCACCATCGGTGCGTCCGGCAGGATCGCGAGGGCTTCGCGATACTTGTCCACGGCTTCCTTGTACTTCTCCTGCGCGTAGGCCTCGCGGCCTTCGGCGAGCAGACGGTCCGCGTCTGCAACCGCTTGCTGGCGGCGGATCATTTCCTTCTGGGCGAGACCGCTAAGGCCGCCACCGCCGGAGTATCCTTCGCCGGCGTTGGCAACCGTAAGGGTGACCGGCATGACGGCTGCCAAAGCCATCAAGGTGGCGGCAGTCCTGCAGGTGCGATTGGTTGGCGTTTTTTGCATGGTTGGGGCTGTGTTCTGCCGGGCTGACCGGCGGTTGGGAAGCGATTTTTTCAAAAACGAATTGATTTACTTTGTAGCTGTGCCGCCCTTCGGAATCGTGGCGGTTTGCTTCTCACCTTTGGCATCGGTGTACTCCACTTCGATGCCTTCCGGCGTCACCTTTTTGAGGAGGTAATTCTTCTCCGCGGCACCCGGCGGCAGCGCGAAGGTGGTACCTTCCTCGACCTTGAATTCCTTACCCGCCTCGCCGATCGCCTGGAGATCGAGCACCGCGGTGCGATCAAAGTAGGCATTGGCGTCGATCTCGGCATCAGGGAGACCATACTGCGATTGGTATTTGGTACCCTTCTTATTAGGCTTGAGGTCTTCAAACTCGGCAACATTCACGCTCTGCGTCAAACCAGTCCGCTGGCTTGTCACTTCCTTCTGGGCGATGCCGATGAACTTGAAGCGGTTCTGGAAGGGCTGCTTGTCGACGAAGAAGGTATCTCCCGGGGCCAGCATCGAGGCGGCGCTCACGCGGTTGGTGAAGGGCTTCTTGTCGGGCATCTGGCCGAGGAGCTTGGGGGCCCACTTGCCGTCCGACTCCAGGCCGAATTCTACATACCACTTGATCGACTCGTCCTTGAGATAGGCGAGCTTGTTGATCAGCGGAGGAATGCTCTTGGCATCGACCGGGTGGCTCTTGCCTTCCCATTCTTCCAAGTTGGAGAACCCGTCGCCGTCGTCATCCCGCTGGGGAGAATCGGCGTAGGTCATGTTGGCTCCGGTTTCGATCCACCATTGGTTCGGAATGGGCGAATGCACCACGCGGCTGCCGCCGATCGGATCGACCGGGTCGGTGAGGTTGTTCTTGTCGACGAAGAGCGGGATGCCGGTGAAGAGATCCACCTTGCGGTCGCCGGCCGCTTCCGCAGCCTCGATCTGACGGTTCGAGGTAAGCGAGCTCACCGCCTTGGCAGTGGCCGGAGCTTCCGGAATCGCGACATCGTCGCCCCCGCTCGTGGCCGGGGTGACGGCGAAGTCGGTTTCAACGGCGCTGAGTTTCATGAAGCCCAGGGCGGCGAAGCCGATGGCGCAAACGCCACCCACGCCGAGCAGGACCTTTTCAAAGTTTTTCGGTAGTTTGGACATGACCGTGGGTTCTTGGGGCTACTTTTTGGCGGCAGCCTGCGGTGCTTGGTCGAGGAATTGGATGATATCGAGGCGCAGGAAGACGTTGATCTTCTCCTTGCCCAGGACTTCCTGGAGGATCACGCCGCTTCCGCCGGCCGGAGCGGCCGGCTCCGCTGCAGGAGCCGGGGTTTCTTCCGCTGCGGGAGCTGCGGGCTCTTCACCGGGCAGGACAAATCCGCCGGCAGCGGCACCGCCGAAGGGATCGGCTCCCGGGGCGGCGGCTCCTCCCTCGGAGGTGGCGGCATCCTCTTCGGTTTTGAACATGCCGTCCGCGGAGGTCGGGGCCTTCAGTTTCTCGTTCACGATCCGGACCGAGCGGATCACGTAGTAGTACTTCCCGGAGTCATCGAGAGAGGAGAGGAACTTGCGGAAGACTTCCTCTTTCCCGCTAAAGGCGAGTTCGAAGGGCAGCGCACGGTAGCTCTTGCCCTTGGCGTCGAAGGTTTTGCCTTCTTCCTCCTCCAGCAGCGGCCGGTAGGTGTTGAGCACCTTTGCCGGACCGGAGGCGGCAAGACCCGCGAACAGGTTGGTGATGGCCTCGAGTTCATAGCTCAGGATGCCGGTGGCTTCCTTGCGGGCCGGAGCTTCCCGATAGGCCTCGAAGCCCATGAAGAACTCGGCGGGCACTTCACCCTTGGCGTCGGTGATGGCCTTGGTGGTGGCATCGAGCGCCTTCCTCACCGCGTCGTTGAACTCGCCCGGCTCGATGTTCGGCGGGGTCGGCGTGCGGAACTTGTCGAAGGACTTGGCCAAGGACTCCACGGACTCCTTGTACTCCTTCACGGCCTTCTCCTTCGCGGAGAGGTTGTCCTCGTTCGGATAGACGGGGCCCTTCACCATCTTCTCCACTTCGGAGGCGGTGGTGTCGTATTCTTCCTTGGTTTTCGAGTAGCCTTTGCCGGCGGCGACCGCCCAAGCGATCAGGCCGACAGCGGCGACTGCGGTGATACCGCCGAGTCCGGCGGCGAAACGGTTTTCCTGGATCCAGCTCATGGTCGAGGCGTGTTAAAGGGTTTGGGTGACGATCAGCGGACGGGAACCTCGCGGGAAAGCGGGATGACAAGGACGAAGGGCGCGGCAAATTCTTCCGGAGCCGGAGCGGTATCGAGCTGCTTGACGATATCCTGATCCGCCAACGCGACCGGCTCGGTCCCGAACTTCGCCGGAGTCTTGCCGGAAGCGGGAGTGAAGGGCAGCGCCTGGAAACTGAGGTGCTGCGGATTCGCCCGGAGTTTCTTCAGGATATCGTAGATGATGTTGCTTCCGCGCGGATTGCTGCGCCAGAAGCCGGTGATGCGGATCGCGTTCGCGGTCGGGGTGATCTCCGGAGCGGGAGGCGCGTTCTTCGCGGGCTTCTTCGCCTGGGCGGTTTCGACCTTGATGTTTTCGAGCCCGCTGTTGCCATAGGCCAAGGTGTAGAATTCGTTCTTCACCGTGGCCCGCGGCTTGTTGTCCTTTTCAAGGGCCTGATAGCCGTGGAGCGGTTCGAAGTCGGTGATCCACACGGCATCGCTGGCGAAGCCGGCTTGGATCTCCTGGATGGTGTCGAGCCAGAAGCTGCGGTCCTCCTCGGTCTTCGTGTACTGCGATGCGCGGGAAACCAGATTCTCCTGCTGCTTGACCTGGCTTTGGAGCGGCGTGTTGTACTGCTCCAGTTTCGCCTTCTGCTCGGTCAGGCCCTTGAGTTCGCTTTCGGCATTGGCCTTGGCGAGGGTATTGAAGAGCGCCCATGCCGCAAGACCGCCGAGGAACAGGGCAGCCGCTCCGATGAAGAAGGGCTTCTGCTTGTCCGCGGTGCGGGCGGCCTGAACTTTGGTCGGGACCAGATCGATGTTGATCGCGGACTTGCCGATACTGCGCAGGCCGAGGCCGATGAGCTCGCCCATCAGGTGCGCCTCGCGGCCCAGCCTTTCGGTATCGACGTTCTTGCCGACGGAAATCGCGCTGACCGGATTGAAGAACTCCACCGGCAGGTGCAGCTTTTCTTCGAAGAACTCCTTGGTGTAGGGCAGGTTGGCACCGCCGCCGGCGAGCACCACCATCTTCGGCGCATTGCCGCCGTGCTGGCTGCGGTAGTAGTTCGTGGTGCGGGCGATTTCCGCGGGAAGCTGGCCGAGCGCGTTGCGGATGGTCGAGGCGAGGGCCGCCGTCGTCTCATCGAGCTGCTCGGTATGACCGCCGCCGAGCGCCACCAGACCGCTCTGGGTCTTGTGGGCTTCGGCTTCGGCGAAAGGCACGCCGTATTCCTTGGAGATCGCGGAAGTGATCGAGACACCGCCGCGGTTCACGCTGCGGGTGAAGAAGCGCTTGCCCTCGATGTAAAGCAGGTCGGTCGCCTTCGCGCCGATGTCGATCAGCAGCACCGGCTCGGTCACATTCGGATAAGCCGCGCGGAAGGCATTGTAGAGAGCCATCGGTGCGACATCCACCTCGGCGGTGCTCATGCCGGTGGAGGTCACCGACTCGTTGAGTTCGTCGAGCGACTCGGCCTTGATCGCGACGATCACGACTTCCTTCTCACCCGAGCTTTCGAGGATCTCGTAGTCCCATGCGACCTCTTCCAGCGGGAAGGGCACGTGCTGCTGGGCCTCGAAGGTGACGAGTTGCTCGATGTCGTCGTCGCCGAGCGGCGGCAGCTTCACGAAGCGGGTGAAGACGGACTGGCCGGAGACGGCGTAGCGGACCTTGCCCTTGGCCTTCAGCTTCTGGCTGAGTTGGCCGATGGCATAGGCGATCTGGGCCGGGCGCGAAGGCTCGGTGGCCGGATCAGCCAGCACGGTTTCACTGTCGTAGGCCTTGAGGACGAGGCTGCTGCCGGACTTCGATGGCTCGAATACGGCCATGCTGACCCGCTGGGAGCCGATGTTTAACGCGATTGAGGACTGGTTGTCAGCCATGACGGGCTTTGTAAAAAGAGAGGATTTCGGGACCGGACACCGGGAATGAGAAAGGGCCGATCAGCGCTCCTTCTGGATCTCCGCATAGCGGTCGTACCAGAACGTCTGGAAGGGCGTCTCGTTCTTGTTCAGAAGCGGGAACTTGTCGCTCTGGTCGGAGAGGTTCGGGGAGGTCCACCAGCCTTCCTTCTGCTTGAAGGTGGCTTGGCCGACCTTCTCGCCGTCCACGAGGATCTCCACGCCGACGGCTTCCAGATCCGACTTGCCGCCCTTGTCCTTGCCGGTGAGGCGCTTCAGCGTGCTGGGGGACATATAGACGGAGGAGAAGACTTCCTCGTTCACCGGAATGTTGATGTGCTCGATGGTCTTCGCGAGCTTGAT
>CAMLOZ010000020.1 GCA_946481625.1 uncultured Haloferula sp.
AGGAAGTCGGGGAACCTTAGATCACCGAGGCCACTCTGCATCGTCCCGAGCACATCCCCGGGCCCGCGTATCCGGAGGTCTTCTTCCGCGATCAGGAATCCATCCGAAGTCTTCTCCATCACGGCGAGTTTCTCCATACCGTCGGCGCTCTTACCATCCGTGAGCAAGATGCAGTAGCTCTTGTGTTCGCCGCGGCCGATTCGGCCCCGGAGCTGGTGAAGCTGCGCGAGGCCGAAGCGTTCGGCATGATGGATGATCATCAGGTTCGCATTCGGGACATCGACACCGACCTCGATCACCGAGGTGGCGACGAGTGCGTGGACCTCGCCGTCGCGGAAGCGGCGCATGACCGCATCCTTCTCCTCGGAGTCGAGCTTGCCGTGAACCATGCCGACTTCATGTCCGGCGAGGCGCTTCTGCCATTTCTCGAAAGCCTCGGTGGCGGCCTCGGCCTTGAGGGACTCGCTCTCCTCCACCAGGGGATACACGAGGTAAGCCTGTCGACCCGCCGCAAGCTGGTCCTTCACGAACTTGGTCACCTCCGTCTGCTTCGCGGTGGTGCGCAGCGCGGTGATCATCTTGCCGCGGCCGGCCGGGCGCTCGTCGAGGATCGAAACGTCGAGATCGCCATAGATGGTCATCGTCAGCGTGCGCGGGATCGGCGTGGCGGTCATCACCAGTACGTCGGGGGTCGTACCTTGGGCGATGAGCCTTGAGCGCTGCACGACGCCGAACTTGTGCTGCTCGTCGATCACCACGAGCCCGAGGTCCGTGAACGCGACCTTGTCGAAGAGCAGTGCATGCGTGCCGATCAGGACTTGCGGCGCGCCTTCGAGGGGCAGGTGGGTGCCTTCCTCTTTCGCGGCGGTCTTCAGCATGACCCGCACTCCTAGTGGCTCCAGCCATTTGCGGAAGGTGAGGAAATGCTGTTCCGCGAGGATCTGGGTCGGGGCCATCAGCGCGGCTTGGCAACCCGAGTCGATCGCGAGAAGCATTGCCGCCATCGCCACGAAGGTCTTGCCCGAGCCGACATCGCCCTGCAGCAGCCGGTTCATCGGCCGCGGCTCGCGCATGTCCGCGACGATCTCCTTGATCGAGCGCTTTTGCGCCCCCGTGAGGTCGAAGGGCAGGCTCTCGTAGAAGCGCTTGAGCAGGGTCGTTTTCGTGCCGAGCACCCGGCCGCTGTGTTCGTGGTTGCGGGCGCGCCGCCAAACCACGTTGAGCTGGAGCGCGAAAAATTCTTCCAGCGCGAAGCGCCGCCGCGCGGCCTCGGCCTGTTCGAGCGCTTCCGGAAAATGGACTTCGCGGAATGCCTCGTGCCGCGGGTAGCTGGGATCGACGTCGTAAGCGGGAGCCAGAGCCGCAGGGTCGATCTTTTCCAGCAGCTCGTGGATGATCTCCCGCAGCCGCCGCTGCGCGATCCCGGAGACATTCCGGTAGATCGGCACGATGCGTTCCAGATGGATCAAAGGCCCGCCATCCGGGCGGATCACCTCGAATTCCGGGTGATCGATCACCAGCTTGCCGCCGGAGTCCTTCGGCTTGCCATAGACGATGACCTCCTGCCCCGAGGCGACCATCTTGTGGATGAAGGGCATGTTGAACCAGCGGCAGGTCACCTTGCCGGAGCCGAAGACGCCGCCGGTACCGTCCATCACCACCGCTTCGTAAAACTTCCTCCGCGGACCGAAGGCGCGCTTCATCGAATCGACCACCGTCCCGCGCAGGCAGACCGGGGGGCCGCCGGCCTGGGCAGGAAAAGCATCGAATCTACGGCGGTCCTCGTAGCGCCGCGGCAGCCATTCGAGCAGGTCGCCCGCGGTGTGCAGCCCGGAAGCAGCGAGGGCGATGACTTCCTTCGGCGCGAGGAAATCCACGGATGCGAGCGATGCGGACGGCGCGATCAAGGCAAGGCCAGCGGTTGCCTCAGGGTTTGGTCTCGATCTGGCTGAGCTTGGAGACGTGCAGCACTTTCCCGCGACCGCCGCCTTCGTCGCTGAACTCACCGGTGGCGCGGATGACCTTGCCCTCGAACGTCGCGAGATCGCTTGGACCCGGATTCGAGCCGTCCGGTCCCAGCGCGACGGTGACAAAGCGGGTTGCTCCTTGGGCATAGAGTTCGATCTGCACCTTGCCTCCGGAGGGCTCGCCGATGTCGATGACCTTTCCTACGAGCTGATTGGCCGGGTTCGCGTCGAAAGAAGGCGGTGCAGGAGTCGCAGGCGCAGGGGCGGACGAGGCAGGCTGGACCGGAGGGGAATTCTTGATGGATGAAAGCGCGGATTCCTTCTGCGCGGTCGCTGCGGGTTTTGGTGCTTCGGCCGCTTTTGTGGCGGCATCTTTCATGTCGCCGGAGCCGAACTCCAAGGCGCTCTTTGCCTGCGGCTGTGCCGGAGCCTTTTGAACCCGGGCGGTCAGGTCGCTCAGCTTCCCGCCGCGGAGCTTGAAGAAGTAGAATCCACCCGCGGCACCTGCCGCGACCAGCAGGAAGGCGAAGAGGGCGGGCAGCACCGAGCGCTTTTTCTGAACCATCTTGGGGCCGGCCTTCGCCGCCGCCTTCATTGGCACGGTGGGAACCCCGCCCGGCGGGGTCGGCTGGTCGGTGCCAACGATCGAAAGCGGCTCGTGGAGCGCCTGCAGCGCTTCGTCGAGCGACCAGCGGTTCGGGCTCGTCCGCACGGCCTTCGCCCAGGTCCCGAGCCCCTCTGCGGCGCCGGCGACCGGCTTGCCGCGCCAGTGGAGCGCCTTGCCGGCCAAATCGGCGAGCGGCAAAAGGCCTCCGCGTTTTTTCGGGCTGGCCAGCCATTTCATCGGACAGATCCAGAACTTAACCATCTCGCCGTCCACCGGCAGTACGATCGACTCGGGCGTGGCTTCGACCCAGACGGCTTCCTCGCCGAATGCCTGGGTGAGTTCCTTCGAGGCCTCGAGCGCGTGGGAAATCAGCGCCTTGGTCGAGCCCGGGCTGAGCGGGCGGGTTTTCAGCAATTCGGACAAACGCTGGCCCTCCACCCATTCCGTGACCAGGAAGGGCATGCCGTCCACCGGGTCGCAGCCGCCGTCGATGATCGTCCGCAGGGTGGGGTAGCGGAGCTCCTTCACGCGATCCAGCGCGGCCATGTAGGCGGCGCGCTCGGCTTCCTGCAGGCCGCCGCCATCGGGGCCGTAGGGGAAGAAGCGCCGCAGCACCACCGAACGCCCGGTATCCCGCTCCTCGGCATGAAAAACCACGCCGCTCGCGTCCTGCGCCAGGATGTCCAGAATCTCGTATCGGCCCGCCACTCCCCTGCACTACCAGAGTCCGGACGCCTCCGCCAACCCCAGCGTCGCTTCCGGGGCTTTCTTTTTCCGTGATTTCCGTGTATTTGATGCTTTCCTCCGCCCGCCCGAGCCTCGTTCCGCCGCCATGCCCACTTCGTTGACCCGCAATTTCTCGATCATCGCCCACATCGACCACGGGAAGACCACGCTCTCCGACCGCTTGATGGATGCCACGAATACCGTGGCCCAGCGCGACCAGCAGGCCCAGCTCCTCGATGCCATGGACCTCGAGCGGGAGAAGGGCATCACCATCAAATCCCACCCGGTGGCGATGGAATACACGGCGAAGGACGGCAAGACGTACAAGCTCAACCTCCTCGACACCCCCGGGCACGTGGACTTCTCCTACGAGGTCGCCCGCTCGCTGGCCGCCTGCGAGGGTGCGATCCTGATGATCGATGCCGCCCAAGGCGTCGAAGCCCAGACCGTGGCGAACCTCCACCTCGCCCTGCAGCAGAATCTCACGATCATCCCGGTCCTCAACAAGATCGACCTGCCCGCGGCGGACGTCGAGAAGTGCAAGAAGCAGCTCGAGGACATCCTCGCGATCCCGGCGGAGGACGCCATTCCGGCATCCGCCAAGCAGGGCATCGGCATCTCGGAGATCCTCGAAGCCGTGGTGAAACGGGTGCCCCCGCCGACCGAGAATCCGGACAAGCTGCTCCGCGCTTCGGTCTTCGATTCGATCTACGACACCTACCGCGGCGTGGTCTCCTACGTCCGTGTTTTCTCCGGCAGCGTGAAGAAGGGCCAGCGGGTCAAGCTGATGGCCACCAACAAGACCTACGAGGTCAAGGAAGTGGGCGTCTTCACCCCGAAGATGACCGCCCGCGACAAGCTCGTAGCCGGCGATGTGGGCTACGTGATCGCCAACATGAAGTCGGCGGACGAGGCCAAGATCGGCGACACGCTCACCGATAGCACCCATCCCTGCCCGGAGCCGCTTCCCGGCTACAAGGAGATCCAGCCGATGGTTTTCTCCGGCATCTACCCGATCGACACCTCCGACTACGAGGCGCTGAAGACGGCGATGGCGAAGTTGCAGATCAACGACGCGGCCTTCACCTACATGTCCGAAAGTTCGACCGCGCTCGGCTTCGGCTTCCGCTGCGGCTTCCTCGGCCTGCTCCACATGGAGATCATCCAGGAGCGCCTGCGCCGGGAATTCAACATGGACGTGATCTCCACCTACCCCTCGGTGATCTATCAGGTCACGAAGACGAACGGAGAGGAAATCATCGTGGACAACCCTTCTTTCTTCCCGGAAACGCAGGCCATCCAGGAAGTCCGCGAGCCGCTGGTGAAGGTCTTCGTCATGATCCCGGGCGAGTACATCGGCGATATCATGGCGCTGGTGATGGAGAAGCGCGGCGAGGTCGAGCATACGGAAACGATCGACGACACGCGGGTGATGCTGACCTGCCTGCTGCCGTTGGCGGAGATCCTGGTCGATTTCAACGACCGCCTGAAATCCTGCACCCGCGGCTACGGCTCGATGGACTACGAACACGCCGGCTACCGCGCGGCGAACATGGTGAAGATGGAAATGCTGATCGCCGGCGAGCCGATCGAGGCCTTCGCCACCATCGTCCACCGCGACAAGGCGGAGGGCTACGGCCGGGCCCTTGCCGCCCGCTTGAAGGAAGTCATCCCGAACCAGCTCTTCGTCGTCGCGATCCAAGCCTGCATCGGCGGCAAGATCATCGCCCGCGAGAGCATTTCCGCCATGCGCAAGGACGTGACCGCCAAGTGCTACGGCGGTGACATCACCCGCAAGCGCAAGCTGCTGGAGAAGCAGAAGGAGGGTAAGAAAAAGATGAAAGCCATCGGGAAGGTGAACATCCCGCAGGACGCCTTCATCAAGGTGCTGAAGAGCGGGGATTGAGGGACTTCAGGGGTATTTTTAGCGCTTGTTTTTTCTCTTCTTGACCATACCAACCAGTTGGTCTAGTAATTTGCCTGTGTCCGAGAGCGAATCCAAGGAGCGTCTGCTTGCCGCGGCGAAAGCGCTGGTGCTGGCGAACGGCTATGCGGGCACGACGGTGGACTCGATCTGCGAAAAAGCCGGCCTGACGAAGGGGAGCTTCTACCACTTCTTCAAATCGAAGGAGGAGCTGGGGCTTGCGGTTCTGGAGTGGTCGATGCGCAAGGGCGGGGAGATCCTGAGCGAGGGGTCGCATGCCAAGGTGGCCGACCCGGTTGAACGGGCCTTCGCTTTCCTAAGGCATGTCGAGCATTCCTCCAAGGAACTCTGGGCCAATGGCTGCCTGCTCGGAACCTTCTCGCTCGAACTGGCGGACACGAACGAGCGGATGCAGAAGACGGTTTCGCGCATGTTCTCGGAGGTGGTCGATCTCTTCGCGGCCCGCTTTGCCCCGGTGGTGGAGCAAGGAAGCGGCATGCCATCGGCCATCGACCTTGCCAACCAGTACCTCGCGATTCTGGAAGGCTCGATTATCCTGGCAAAAGCTCATCGTGATCCCTCCCGGATCGCCTCCGCCCTGCGTGCTTTCCGCGAGAACCTTTCGCTGCTGACGGCCCGACCCGTCTGACTCATTTTTTTGCCACCGACTATACCGACTAGTCGGTATTCTCAAAAACCGAACCCCTGATTCCTCCTAGATCCATGAATCCGACACTCGAAATCCAAGAACGACGCACTGAAATCCGCCCGGATCTCCTCGAAGCCTTCGCCGGCAAAATGATGGTCGAGATGGGTGCCGCCGTGAGCGGTGCCCTCGCCCTGCTGGGCGACCGCCTCGGAATCTACCAAGCTCTCGCCAAGGCCGGACCCGTGAGTTCCGGGGACTTGGCGAAGACGACGGGCCTCGATGAACGCTACCTCCGCGAATGGCTCCATGCGCAGGCGGCGTCCGGGTACATCGACTGTGATCCGGCAAAAGGCCTCTTCTGGATGAACCCGGAGCAAATCGCGATCTTTGCCGATCCCGACAGCACCATCGCGATGAGCGCGGGCTTCTACAGCATCTCCGCGGTGTATCACGATGTCCCATTGCTTGAAGAAGCTTTCAAGAGCGGGAGGGGCGTGGCATGGGGAGAGCACCATAGCTGCCTCTTCTGCGGCACCGAGCGCTTCTTCCGCCCCGGCTACCGGGAGAATCTGGTTGCCCGCTGGATTCCCGCCTTGGACGGGGTCGAGACCAAGTTGATTGCGGGTGCCAAGGTGGCCGACATCGGCTGCGGACACGGGGCATCCACCGTGCTGATGGCGAAAGCGTTTCCGAAGAGCCACTTCGTCGGCTTCGATATCCACGAGCAATCGGTCGAGGTGGCCCGGGAGCGGGCGAAGGAAGAAGGTGTGACCAACATCGAGTTCCAGGTCGCCACGGCGAAAAACTTTCCCGGCACGGACTACGATCTCGTCACCATCTTCGATGCCCTGCACGACATGGGAGATCCGGTGGGGGCTGCGGTGCACATCCGCGAGGCGCTGAAGCCGGACGGCACCTGGATGATCGTGGAGCCGATGGCGGGCGATACGCTGGCGGAGAATCTCAACCCGTTGGGCCGCCTCTACTACAGCTTCTCGACGATGGTCTGTACGCCCGGCTCGCGGGCCCAGGAAGTGGGTCTGGCGCTGGGGGCGCAGGCGGGTGAGAAGCGGCTGCGGGCGGTGGTGGAGGAAGGTGGCTTCAGTCGCTTCCGCAGGGCCACGGAAACTCCGGTGAATCTCGTACTCGAGGCTCGTCCCTGAAACACGAGATGGGCCCCGCCGACGCACCGGCGGGGCCCGAGCCCAACCACGGGCGCTCAGAAGTACTGGCAGTGATCTGCTTGGAGCGCCTTTTCGTTCAGGAACCAGCCGGGATCGACGATTCCGTCCGCCTCGTTGATGAGGTGCTCGGGCGTCACGTCGAAGGTCATGGTGGCGAGCTGGCAGCCGAAGAGACGGACCTTGCCGGTGCTCTCGAGCAGCTTCAGGAAGTCGGCGATTTCCAGGGGGTCGCCGTCGCGTTCCAGCCGCTCGCGCAGCCATTGTTCTTCATGGCGGTGCCCGATGCTCATGCGCACATTGCGGAGGCCACCGGGAGTGAGAAGCCTGACCGCCCATAGCGTGAAGAGGACATCCACTTCCACGCCTGCCGTTGCTTGGGTGTAAGCAAAGGTAAGCGGCGTGAGGACGCGGTCATAGGCATCCTCGCGGATGACGATCGCGAGTCGCGAGAGCGTCTTGGGCTTTGATCCGGCTTCCGGTGTTTTGAGCAGGGCATTCATGGTTTCACGATGTAGTAGTAGTTCTGGATGTCGTGGGGCAGCGTGTGGCGTTCGACCTGGCGGAATCCGGCATTTGCCAGGAATTCGCGGGTGAGCTGTTCTCCCCACATCGCGCCCACGCCGAGTCCTCCCTGGGCGAGCGAGACGGTCATGCAGTGGGTGCAGGAAAGGCTGTAGAGCAGTGTACCGATCACATGAGCGGTGTTTTCCGCCACGTTGCTGGAGGCCCCGATGTCCTGCATCAGGAAAACCCCGTCGGACTTGAGCGCCTTGCGGATGCCCGCGAGCACGTGATCCGGCCGCGCCTGGTCGTGGATCGCGTCGAAGGCGGTGATGAAATCGAATGCCGCGGCGGGAGCGGTCCGGTGGAAGTCCGAGAGATCTCGTACTTCAAACCTCACATTCTTCAGCCCGAGTGCATCCGCCTCGTTCTGTGCATCGCGTGTGGCTTCCGCGCTCAGGTCCCAGCCGGTGAAGCGGCTCTGCGGAAACTGCGAAGCCATCTTGAGCAGCGCCTTGCCGCGGCCGCAGCCGATGTCGAGGACATCGATCCCGTTGTGAAGGGCCAGCGAGATACCCGGAACCAGAGGCAGGACGTGATCGAGAAGAGGATCGACGACGGTCTGCTTGCTGTCGCAGGCCATTACTTCATGGAAGCGCGGAAAAGCGGAGTAGGGGACGCCGCCGCCGCGATGGAAGCAATCGACGACCTTGTCCTCCACGAAGCCCATCATGCCGACGTACTGCGCGAGGTAGGCGAGACTCTCCGCGCCGTTGCCGCCGCCGAGCATCTCGGCCGCCGCGGGAACCAGGGTGAAGACGCTGCCGGTCTCGTCGCAGCTTGCGATTCCGCCGCAGGTCATCGCGCCGAGCCATTCGCGGACGTAGCGTTCATGGAGCATCGCCTGTGCGGCAAGCTCGTGGCTGGTGGCGGGCCCGGCTTTCCGCATCGCGGCGAAGAGGCCGGTGCGGTGTCCGATCGAGATCATCACGGCGAGCGCGCCGTGGTTGAGGATGTTCAGGAAGCGGTCCCCGAATTCGTCGAGCGACTCGGGACTCAGTTTGGTGTCACAGGCAATGCACATGGTTTTACGGATGGTGTGCCTGCACCGTGACGCGAAATGCCGCGCCGGAATAGATGTCGGAAGTACGGTAGCCCGCGGCGGGGACTACGGTAGCTTCAGCCAGCCGCGCGACTGCGCGAGCCCCACCGCTTCCGGGCGCGTGCGGCAACCCAGCCGCTCCAACAGGCGGCTCACGTGCATCTCCACCGTGCGCGTGCTGAGGCCCATGCGGTCGCCGATTTCCTTGCTGGTGAGACCTGCGGCGAGGAAGGACAGCACCTCGCACTGGCGGGGTGTCAGGTCGTTCGCGCCTGCCTTGCCGCCGCATCTCTTGAGAAGTGCGAGCAGCGGCTTGGCACCAAGCTTCGTGGCGAGGGCGATCGTTTCCTTCTCCGGCTTTTCCAGGCGGCACTCGATCCACAGCCGCTCCAAGGGCAGGCCCGCCTTCGCCTCCAGCATGGCTGCTTCCCGGAGCGCCTGGTGGGCGGCATCCGCATCACCCTCCAGCCGGGCTTGTTCCGCGCCGAGGGCACGGAGGGCGGCACGGGCTTCCGGAAGATCGTTGAGCGCCACGATGCGGCCGAGGATGTCGATGCAATCGGCGAGCTGCGCGCTGTGGCCGCCGTCGGCGTAATGGGCACCGGCGAAGAGAAGACCCGGGATGGCATCGTGAAGGTCGTCCGTCTCGCGCCAGAGTGCGCGGATCTCGTCGTAGGTGGCGGAGGCCTTTTCCTTGTTGCCGTTGCAATCGTGCCAATAGGCGATCGCCCAGAGATTCAGGAACTCCATGCCCGCCATGCCTTCCGCGCGCTGATAGACCAGCGCTTCTTCCAGGGTCCGGAGGGCCGGACCGCGTTCCCCGCGGAAGGTGGCGATCATGCCCTTGATGGCCAGGGCGATGGCCTTCAGGCCGCGGTGCAACTCCGGTGTCTTTAGTACTTCGCGCGCCGTCTCCAGCGCTTCGGTCCAGTCCCCGGTGCGGAAGCAGGCGTAGGACAGGCAGCCCATGCAGACCGTTTCCCCGCCGGTATTCGCCTCGCGGCAGTAGCGGATCGCCACGTCGTGCGAGTGCTTCTCCAGCGCGTAGTGGCCGGCATAGTCGGCAATGTTCGCGCGACGCTTGTAGGCGAAGGCGACCAGTTCCGGGAGATTGTGCTCGATGGCGAGGCGCAATCCTTCCTCGACCCAGCGCGCCGCCTCCCCGGCCTCGCCCGCCATCGCCGCGACCAGGCCCTTCCAGCCGAGAAGCTCCGAGCGCATCGCCGGATCCCCGGAGCGATCGACCGCTCGCTCCACCTTCGCAAGGGCCTCCCTGGCCGCGGCGATGCGGACGCGGTTGGCGAGGTGGTCCACGTGGGCCAGGCCATGGCGGAAGCATTCTTCCGGCCCGAGCTTCTCCGCCGCCAGCGTTGCCGCTTCGCCCAAGAGCAGGCCCGTCTGCACGGGATCGGAGGAAAGCCCCGCGAGCTGGTGCAGGGCTTCCGCCCGCAGCCCGTGCCGATCCGTTTCCTTGGCATGGTCGGCGAGTTCCTCCCACGCTTTGCGGGCATGCTCTTCCATGCGGGCGTTTGCCGCGCAGCGGGCCATCTCGCGCAGCACGCGCACGCGGTCATCGGCCGCTTCGTCCCATGGCCAGATCGCCAGCGCGCGGTCGAGGCAGCGCAATGCCTTCTTGAAGTTTCCTGCATGGCAGGCGGCCTCGCCCGCGCGGACCCATTGCGCCCGCGCCAGGTCGAAACGATGCGCCGCCTCGAAATGCGCCGCGACCTCGTCTCCCGGCAGGCGCTGCTGCTTCGCCGCTTCCCCCAGCGCGAGGTGATGATCCCGCGCGCGCGACCATGGGATGCCCCGCGCGATCTTCTTCGGCAGATTCCCTTCGGCGAACCTGGCCGATGCGGCTTGGCTTCCGTTCACCAGCGTGCCGTCGTCGAACAAGGCGGCGATCGCGGGCTCCGGGATCCCCGAAGCCTTCAGCAGGGCCAGGGGAAACTCCCGGCCGAGCAAGGCCGCGCGCTCGATGGCAAGCGAGGGGTCCGCCTTGGATACGCGCTTCATGGCGTCTCAGGAGAGCTTTCCCGGCTCCGGCAAGTCAATGCGCTCTTTCGCAATCGCGCCCGGCCGGGCGATCGCGGAATCAAAGCGCTGGAACGGATGCCGGAAGCAGCTAGATCCTCCTCGCGGTGAATCGTTGTCTCCCGGGGAGGTATCTTCCGTTGCTCTTGTGGTTCGTGCTCGCCATCTGCGGCCGACCCGCGGCCGCCCACGTGGTGAACCAGCTCTACGGCGAACTGCAGGGCGGGGAGGGGACTTGGAAGATGGAGATCCTTTTCGATGCGGGCTATGCCGATCCCGCCTCCCGCAATGATGCCGCCGCGCCGCAACCGACCCGTGATTGGCTGGTGAAGCTTCCCGCCGCGGAGCACGAGCGCCTGTGCCGGGAGGCGGAGACCTTCCTGCGGGATTCGCTGTCCTTCCGTTCCGTGGGCCAGCCTTTGGAGTGGAAGGTGTCGTTTCCCGATTTCAAGGCGAGCCCGCCTGACCTCCCCTCGCTCCTGAACGACGGCGCCTACTTCCATGTCCTCATCGAGCCGGTGACGCCTCGTCCGGGAGAGGTCACGGTGGGCATGGCCTCCGGCGATCATCCGGACCTGGTGGTGAAATTGCCGGTCGGCGGTGACGGCGGAAACTACCTCACCGTCGCACCGGGCGCGGAGACGCAGCTTGTGAGCGGATCGAGTACCCCGCCGGTGGAAAGCCGGCATCCCGTTTCGGTGGCATTCACCCAAGGCGTGCTCCATGTCGTGCCGCATGGTCTGGATCACATCCTGTTCGTGCTGGGGATCTTTTTCCTTCAGCGCCGCTGGCGACCTTTGTTCGCGCAATCGCTGGCGTTCACCGCGGCCCATACCCTCACGCTGGGCCTGGCCGCGGCCTCCGTGGTGAAGGTGCCGGGTTCGATCGTGGAACCGTTGATCGCGCTCAGCATCACCGCGCTGGCGGTGGAGAACCTGTTCATCTCGGAGGCACGGCCGTGGCGTCTGGTGATTGTCTTCGCCTTCGGCTTGATCCACGGGCTCGGCTTCGCGGGGGTGCTCTCGACTTGGATCCGCCCGGGCGAAGGGTTCCTGCCCACGCTGGTCTCGGCGAATGTCGGCGTGGAGGTGGGCCAGATCGCGGTGCTGGCCGTGGCTTGGATTTTGACGATGGGATGGAGCGGAGGCCGGGCGTGGCCACACTTCAGGCGATGGAGCTGCGTGGCCCTCGCCTTGGCCGGGCTCTTCTGGTTCGTCGAGCGGGTGGGCTGGCTTCCCTGGAGCACCGCGTGAAAAGAGGCAGGGATGGTTCCCCTCTCATGTGCGGTAGCGCTTGTGGGTGCCGTCGCAGAGCGGCGGGGTCTTGGTGTGCTTGCACTGGCACCACCAGATGGTCGTCTGGACCATGGTCTCGAACTTGACCGGCTGGATGCCGGTGCCCTTGTGGCTGCCATCACAAAAGGGCGGGTGGCTGGAGCGGCCGCAAGCACACCACCAATGGACGCCGGCCTCAACTTCAAGACCGATCGGCTTGTTGTCGCACACGAGCGGTTCTTCACCCATGGCAGGCACCATGGCAAAGGCCGCCGGAAAAAGCCAGAGGCAATCGACCGGCGATCAATCGAGCGTCGCCACCGGAACGACTTCGTCCCGGGCCTTGTCCACGGCCGCCACCGGCTTCTCCTTCGCGGCGGGCTTGGAGGCCTTCGCGGAGAGCGGCACGGAGCCGCGGCCGAACTGGGTGTAGGTATCTACCGGGACATCCTGCAAAAACGTGGCGGTCAACCAGACCGCGAGAAGCGCGGCCGAACCCGTGACAAACAATCGGACTTTCATCAGGAGGCAAGGGTGCGGCAGCGGGTGCCGGCGGGAATTGCGGGACGGGCGGTATATGCCGCCGATATCACGCAAAAGTAAAGTATTTTCAATGTCTTGTCCGGGCTCGGCGGCTCGGTCGCGGGGCGTTCCAGCAGGCGGGGTGCCGCGAGGCAAGCGGAAACCGGTTAGCGCGCCAGAACGACCGGGGCGCTGACATTGCCGAATCGGTCCACAGCACTAACAGCCAGTGCGTCCGGCAGACGCCCGGCGACCGCGGGGAGCTCGATCGACTTGGCTCCTGCGGAAACCACCTTGGCCATGCGCCATTGGTTGCCGAAGCGAGCCTGGACGGCAAAACGCGCGGTGGCGCGGTCGCCGCTTTGCAATTCGAGATGCACCTCGCCTCCGTTTGCCGCGGCGCTGGCACGCGGCATGCCCGGAGCCTTCGTGCTGAGCCAGGGCATGGGCGGGACGAGGGCGGCTTGTGAATAAGCATCCTTCGCCAGCAGGTTCGAGATGCCGCCGCGGTTCTGGGTGAGGCCCTTCACGCTCCAGTGGATGTGGCCGGCCCAGTTCTTGCCGATGCTGCGGGAGAGGCCGACCTGCTTGGTGATCTCGGAGGCGGGGCGGCCCGGGTCCTCGGAGCTGCCGATGCGGGTGGTGGCGATGCCGGGCCAGACCGGGCGGCTGCCCTGCTGCCGCCACCAAGTGAGAAGGGCGGAGAAGCTCTGTTTGCGCGGCTGGTCGCGCCAGTAAAGCTGCGGCGCGAGGTAATCGACCCAGCCTTGGGCGAGCCACTTGCGGGCATCGCAGCCGATCTGCTCGTAGGCATCGATGCCGGCCTCGATTCCGGCGGGCACACCCGGCCGCCAGATGCCGAAGGGCGAGATGCCGACCCGGACCCATGGCTTGGTGCGCTTCACGTCGGAGTAGAGCTTTTGGACGAAGTCATCGACGATCTTGCGGCGGATGGCGGGGCTGCGGCCGTCGGGAAAGGCGCGGCCGCCATCCGGGTAGGGGTAGAAGTAGTCGTCGAGGTGGACGCCATCGATGTCGTAGCGCTGGACCACATCGAGGATCGCACCGAAGGCGCGGGCGCGGGTCTCGGTCTGGGCAGGGTCGCACCAGACGAGATTGCCGTAGCGCTTGGTGATGTGCGGGGAGGCCTGGCAGACGTGGCTGGAGCAGGTGCCGTGACCGGCATTCGAGAGGGCGCGGAAGGGATTGAACCAGGCGTGGACCTCGATGCCGCGGGCGTGGGCCTGGCGGATGCAGTAGTCGAGGGGATCGTAGCCGGGGGACTTGCCCATGGTGCCGGTGAGCCAGGGGCTCCAGGGTTCCTTCGAGGACTGGTAAACGGCATCGCAATGCGGACGCACCTGGAGGATCAGGGCGTTCATGTTCAGCGAGGCCATGCGGTCGAGGATCGCGCGCATCTCCGCCTGCTGGCTGGCGGAGGAGAGGCCCTTCTTGCTGGGCCAGTCGATGTTGTGGACGACGGCGGCCCATGCGGCGCGGAATTCGCGGGCGGGCATCGGCGGCTTCTCGCCCGAGGGGCGGTAGGCTTGGGCTGCGCAAAGGGAGGATAGCAGACAGGCGAGAGCGGCGATCCGGGCGAGCATGGTGTTTAGATGCCTTGAATATCGGGAGCGTGCAAGCGGAGAGGACTAACGGTTCCGGGTGGCCGATCCGCCCGTCCGTCCGCGAACCCTAGGGGAAACGGACGGACGGACGGATTCGCGGCGCGTGGGAACCTTCAAGGCACGGGCTTGGGGAGGGCGGGCTGCCATCCGTCCATCCATCCAATTTCCCTA
>CAMLOZ010000021.1 GCA_946481625.1 uncultured Haloferula sp.
TGAACGTCCGTTCGAACCGCTTCAACCTGGGAGAAAAGGGTCTGGGCGTGCTGAACCTCACGGATGGCTTGATCGTGCATGGCAGCGGCCAGCTGATCGCGGGCAACCGTGACAACGGAAACGAGTCCGGCCCGGCCGCGAGCGGGGTGATCAATCAATCGGGCGGCACCTTCACGAACGAGAGCGAAGTGTGGATCGGCTTCGGCGTGAACGGCGACAACACCGACGCCGGCACCTTCAACCTGACTGGAGGCACCTTCAACGTGCGCCGTTGGTTCGTGATGGGTCGCACGGGTGGCGAAGGGACCCTCAATGTCTCCGGAGCGAACACCTTGCTCGCAAAGTCGAGCGAAGACGGGCACATGATCCTCGGCGACGTCGCGGGCGGGAACAATCCGAAGGGCACCGTGAACCAGAACGGCGGGACGGTACAGATCGGTTCCGAATGCTGGATCGGCCAAGTGGCGACCTCCACGGGGGTTTACAATCTGAACAGCGGCACGATCCTCACGAACAACTGGTTTTCCTCCGGCCGTGCAGGTGGTACCGGCACTTTCAACATGACCGGCGGCACATTCGTGAAGACCGGCGGTGGCGGAATTTCGATCGGTGGTGGCGGCGGTGCCTCCGACGGCACATGGAATCACAGCGGCGGCTTGATCGAGGTCCGGGATGGCGAGGTGTACGTGGGTGAAAACGGCACGGGCATCGGCCGCTACACGCTCTCCGGCACGGGCGAACTGCGGGTCGGAAACCTGATCGTCTCGCGGAACGACACGGTGGACGGGGTGCTGAACCTGGACGGCGGAACGCTGAAGGTGGCGCGGATTTTCCGCAATGCCACCGATGTGAACGCGCTGGGGACGGCGAACTTCAACGGCACGGCGATCACCGCGACGCGGCATGAAGCGAACTTCATCTCCGGCCTGACCACTGCGGAGGTGAAGGCGGGCGGGCTGGTGCTCAATACGGACACCTACAACCTCTCGACACCGCAGATCTTCACCGGAGCCGGCGGGATCACGAAGTCGGGGCTTGGCAGCCTGACGATCAACGCGCCCTTCGATGCGACGGGAGCGACGGCGGTGACGGGCGGTTTGCTGGCAATCAACAACGGCACCATGAGCGGATCCTCGCTGACGCTTTCGGACGGGGGAATGATCGCGGGTGACAACTCGGTGATCGCGGCCCCGGCGACGGTGGCGGCAAGCGGCGGTGCGATCGTGCACAACACGGCGAACTTCCTGCCGCTTGGCTTCGGCGACCTGACCTTGAACGGCCCGACACGGCTTGATTTCTCCGATGCCAGCCTGGCTCCCGGTACCTACACGGTGGCGACCTACACGGGCACGCTGACGGGCGGCGCGAACCTGAAGCTGAGCCGGCCCGGCTCCATCAGCCTCGCGACGCCGGGTGAGATCCAAGTGACGGTGGACGGGACGCGGGCGCTCACCTGGACCGGTGCGGCGGACACGACCTGGGACATCTTCACGACCGCGAACTGGAACGACGGCGTGGGTACGGTCGCGTTCGGCCAAGGGGATACCGTGGAATTCGGCGATCCCGCGGGTGCGGCTCCGATCAGCATCACCGGGCCGGTGCGGCCTTCGGCGGTGACGCTCAACAACAGCGCGGGCAACACGATCACGCTACAGGCGGGTAACGCCTCCGCGGAGATCACCGGCAACGTTGTGGTGACCAAGTCGGGCGCGGGCAAGGCGATCCTGGATGTGGATGCAACGCTGGATGCCTCGTCGTTCGTGGACATCACGGAAGGCGAACTGCAGGTGGGCAACGGCGGGACGACCGGTTCGCTGGGGCAGGCGACGGTGACCAACGGCGGCGTGCTGCACTTCAACCTGAACCGCGACCGGATCGTGACGAACGCGATCTCCGGTGTGGGCAGCGGCAGTTTCGTGAAGAGCGGCACCGGCAACGTGACCCTCACCGCCGCTTTCGGCAACCCGGGTACGACGACGGTGAACGCGGGGCGCCTGACGCTGGTGACTCCTGCGATCCTGACGGGGACCGGAACGACCATCGCTTCGGGGGCGGAACTCGAAGTCCGCAGCACGGCAAACCACGACGCCTACACCGGTACCCTGAGCGGCAGCGGCAAGCTGATCAAGACGGGGGGGTCGGAGCTCTTCCTGAACGCCGACAACAGCGCCTTCACCGGTGAGATCGAATTGCGCCGCGGACCGAACAACTCGCTGAACATCCGGCACGTGAACGCCTTGGGAAGTCCTGCCGGCAAGACGGTGGTGCATGGCCTGAACGGCACCGGCAGCCAGTCCTTGAATATCCGCAATCTCGGCGCGGGCGGTCCCTTCACGATCGCCGAGCCGATCGAACTCCGTCCGAACGCCTTCGGTCGCGCGGGGATCACTCATGAGGCGGGAACGGACAACACGCAGGTGGTGAATCTCACGGGTCCGATCACCATGGTCTCGACGGGCCGATCCGCAGTGAACTTCCGCAACTACAACCGCAGCGGCACGATGAACATCCTGGGGGATGTGAGCGGGCAGATGGGCGGCGCGCAGTTCTTCGTGCGGAGCAACACGAGCGTGAATACCGGCGGAATCAACTTCTACGGCAGCATCAATATCTCGGACGACGCCGAGATGGTGGTGACGGAGGAACTGAGGATGCGGATCGGCGCTCCCGGCAAGACCTACTCGGGCTTCCGCACCATCCTCGCGAACGGCCATATCCGGACGCTGGTGGACAATGCGCTGCCGGCGAACCAGCCGCTCTTCCTGGGGGAGGGCAACAACGCCGTGGATAGCAAGCTGATCCTCGGTGAGGGCGGCACCCCGGTGCAGCAGACCGTGGCGGGCATCGGCTCGAACAACACCGACCCGGATTGCCGGATCGTCGGTGGCGCGACTTCGAACTCGACCTTCACGATGAACCTGCCGGGGAATGCGACCCTTGCGGCGCCCTTCGGCGGCGGAGCGGCGAACGAGAACAACCTGAACATCGTGAAGTCCGGGATCGGCACGCTGACTCTCAGCAGCGCGCTGGCCAGCACGCTGACGGGCACCTCCACGGTAAGCGGTGGCAGCCTCTACGTGAACACGAGCATGGCCACCAGTCCGCTGACGGTGCAGGCCGGCGCGACGGCGGGCGGCAACGGCACCACCGGTGTGTTCGTAGCAAGCGGCACCCCGGGGAGCACCGCAAACGTGGCACCCGGCGCGAACAACGCGATCGGCACCCTGACCGTGAGCGGCGGCATGACCTTGGGAGCCGATTCGGCGATCAACTGGAACATCGGCACTTGGTCCGGCACGGCGGGAACGGGATATGACACCATCGCTTCGGCGGCGGGCGTGAACATCACGGCGACAAGTGCGAATCCGGTGACGATCCGGATCCAGCCGCTGGCCCTGGCCGGATTCGTGGAAGAGAACCGTAGCTTCACGCTGGCGACCACGTCTGCGGGGATCACCGGGTTCGCGGCGGACAAGTTCGTGTTCGACACGACCGGCTTCCCCGGTGCAGGCACCTTCTCGGTGCGCGTCGATGGGACGAACCTGGTGCTCGACTACACCATGCCCGTGGGCGGCGACTTCGATTCGTGGGCCGCGGACAACGGGGTGACCGGAGGTGCGACCGGCGATTCGGACGGCGACGGCATCGTGAACCTGATCGAGTACGCCTTGAACCTGAATCCGGCCGGCTTCGACGCCACCACCGGGGCCTTCGATGGCACCACGATCACCTTCTCCAAGCGCGCTGACGCGGTGGAGAACGGCGACGTCACCTATGCGATCGAGACTTCGTCCACGATGCTGCCGGGCTCCTGGAGCGTGGCGACGCCGACGACGAACAGCGACACGGAAATCAGCTACACGCTGCCGACGGGGCAGGGCAAGATCTTCGCCCGCCTGCAAGTGACGCAGGTCCCGTGAGGTACTAGAGAAATCGTAGGTTGATCATGAGCCGCCCGGTGAAAGCCGGGCGGCTCTTTCCGTTCAGGAGCAGGTGAGGGTGCCGGACGGGGACAGGAGTGTCCCCTCTCCTTATGGCTGGCGCGGAGGCGTCACTTCACGAGGCGCTCGGCGAGGTCCCAGTTCTCGTGGTAGCGCTTGAAGCTGCGGAGCGCCCATTCGGCTTCGGCAAGGACGACCCAGTGGCCGGCGGAGTCCTTGGCGAGGGTGCAGCCGCCGGGGAGGTCGTCGGTGGGCGCGTTGGCACCGGTGACCGGTTGGCCATCGGCCATGAGCCAGCGGATGACGGTCCAGGGGCTGTGCTCGAGGACGACCTCGGCACCGTATTCGGACTCGAGGCGGTACTTGAGGACTTCGAACTGGAGCGGGCCGACCGCTCCCAGCAGCAGGGTGGTGCCGGCGGCGCTCTCGAACAACTGGGTCACGCCTTCGCGGACGAGCTGGTCCATGCCTGCACGGAAGCGCTTGGCGGTGGCGGTGCTGCGGCCGCGGATGGTGGCGAAGCACTCGGGCGGGAAGATCGGGATCTCATCGAACTTGATCGAGGAATCGGTGGTGAGGGTGTCGCCGATTTCGAAGGGCTGGTTGCCGACGAGGCCGACGACATCGCCGGCGTAGGCCTCGTCCACGATTTCCCGCTCCTGGGCGAAGAGCTTCTGCGAATTCGAGAGGCGGATCTGCTTGGCGGCGGAGCCGTGCCAGACCTGCATGTCGCGCTCGAACTTGCCCGAGACGATGCGGATGAAGGCCATCCGGTCGCGGTGTTTCGGGTTCATGTTCGCCTGGATTTTGAAGACGAAGCCGCTGAAGCGCTTGTCCTCCGGCTCGATCAGGGTGTCCCCCGACATGCGTCCCGCCGGCTCGGGTGCCATCGCAAGGAAGCCGTCCAGCAAGAGTTGGATGCCGAAGTTGTTGGCGGCGGAGCCGAAGAAGACCGGGGTCAATTCGCCCTTGAGGACGCGTTCCTGGTCGAAGGGAGCCCCGGCGATGTCGAGAAGCTCCATTTCCTCGATCGCCTTGTCCACGAGGTCGCCGTCGACGTGCTCGCGCACGGCGGGATCGGTCAGGCCCAGGACGGAAACCGGGGCGCGGTAGGCACCGGCCTTGGTCTTTTCGAAGAGATTCAGTTGGCCGTCGCGACGCTGGATGACGCCGCGGAAGCGGGGACCGTCGCCGAGCGGCCAATTCATCGGGTGGGAGGCGATGCCGAGGACGTTTTCGATTTCGTCCACGAGGTCGATCGGCGGGCGGGTCGGCCGGTCGAGCTTGTTCATGAAGGTGAAGATCGGGATGCCACGCAGGCGGCAGATTTCGAAGAGCTTGCGGGTCCGGGCTTCGACGCCCTTGCCGGCATCGACGACCATGATCACGGCATCGACGGCGGTGAGCACGCGGTAGGTGTCTTCCGAGAAGTCCTCGTGGCCCGGGGTATCGAGGAGGTTAACATGGAAGCCGCCGTATTGGAACTGGAGGACGGTGGATGAGATCGAAATGCCGCGTTGCTTTTCCAGCTCCATCCAGTCGGAGGTGGTCGCGCGGCGGTCGCGGCGGGAGGTCACGCTGCCGGCGAGGTCGATGGCACCGCCGTAGAGGAGGAACTTCTCGGTGAGCGTGGTCTTGCCGGCATCCGGGTGGGAGATGATGGCGAGGGTGCGGCGGATGGAAGAAGGATGGGACACGGCGGGCGGGGAGGGAAACACGGGGCCCGGGCGCTGCCAAGACCGATCCCGGGCGGCCCGGCGACGCCAATCCGGGCAACTAGACGTCACAAATTCAAAGGGGCGCGAGCGGGCCGGGGAGTCCGTACGGGTCGGTGGTCGCATTCGATGGCAGAGCGGGGAGCTTGGCCGCGCGCGATGCCGGGCCGGGCGGGCAGGTCCTGGAGGCGTTCCGGCCGCTGCACTTCGGGGAATCTCGGGAGGGGGTAATTTCAGAGTTTTGGCGGTGAATTGCTTTCCTCGGAAGAGCGGCAATTGAGACCACATCTCAATTCATTGAGATCCATGGACTTGAGACTGTTTCTCAAGTCATCCTTTGCTTGCGGTGAGTTAGAAAAGGGTTCATCTTCCGGTGTTCATTTCCCAACTGATCTTATGCAAATTCAAACCATTACCCGTGCCTGCGCCGCCTGCGTTCACTGGAACAAGATGGAGGACGACCATGGCGAGTGCCGCCGTCATGCTCCGCAAACCGTAGCCTTTGAAGTCGATGATGAAGTGAAGTTCGAATCCATGTTCCCCGTCACCGCTGCCGAGGATTGGTGCGGCGACTTCACGAAAGCGGACTGACAACCAGCCTCCCCGCCTGCACCTGCAAGCGGGCGCATGCCCTCCCTGAAACGCCCCGCTGCAAGGATCGGGGCGTTTTCCATGTACTGGGGGAGGAAGATTCGGAGAGGCGGGGCTTGTCGCGGAGAGGAATCTGAAATAATCCGTCACTCTCAGTCGTTTTACCGCCCCGATCATGCAGAATTCCATCCGCGTTTTATGTGTAGGAGCCGGCCACATGGGCCGCTCGCACGCGCTTGCCTACCATCGCATTCCCGGTTTCGAGATTTGCGGGATCGTGACCCGTTCGGCGGGGAGCCGGGGCAAGCTGAATGCGGAACTGGGCGGCGGGTACGCGGAATTCGCGGACTTTTATGAGGCGCTGGCAGCGACCAAGCCGGACGCCGTGAGCATTTCGACGTATCCGGACACGCACGGGCCATATGCGGAGGCGGCCTTCGAGGCGGGGTGTCATGTCTTCATCGAGAAGCCGCTGGCGGAGAGCGTGGCGGCGGCGGAGGCGATCGTGGACAAGGCGAGGGCCAGCGGGAAGAAGCTGGTGATCGGCTACATCCTGCGCCACCACCCGAGCTGGATCAAATTCATCGAGATGGCGCAGACGCTCGGCAAGCCGCTGGTGATGCGGATGAACCTGAACCAGCAGTCCTTCGGCGCCAATTGGAAGACGCACAAGGCGCTGATGTCCTCGATCTCGCCGGTGGTCGATTGCGGGGTCCACTACGTGGACGTGATGTGCCAGATGACGCGCTCGCGGCCGGTGCGGGTTTCGGGGATCGGGGCGCGGCTGAGCGACGAGCTGCCGGAGGGAAAGATCAACTACGGCGCGCTCCAGGTGACCTTCGAGGACGGCTCGGTGGGCTGGTATGAGGCCGGTTGGGGCCCGATGATGAGCGAGGTGGCCTTCTTCGTGAAGGACGTGGTGGGGCCGAAGGGCTGCGCCTCGATCGTGGCCGACAAGGCGGCGTCCGAAGGGCAGAGCTCGAACGTCGATGCGCACACGCAGACACAATCGATCCGCCTGCACCATTCGCAGCTTACGCCGGAAGGGGCTTTCGTGAAGGCCGACGAGACGGTGCGGCTCGACGACGAGCCCGATCACGACGGCCTCTGCCACCGCGAGCAGGAGTATTTCTTGAAGGCGATCCTGGAAGATCTCGATCTGACCGACCATATGGACAACGCGGTCGCTTCGATGCGTATCGTGGCCGCGGCGGACGAAAGCTTCCGCACCGGCAAGACCATCGAGCTTTAGTCTCTTTCCCCGGGCCTATCGAAAGCTAGTTTCAAAATACTTGGCGCACTTGGCGACTTGGCGGTTCATTCACTCACCTCATCCGATTCCCGTAACCATGAAATCCATCACCCTTTTTCTCCTTCTCCCGCTCCTCGCGACGGCCCAGGAGTCCGCGCTCAAGAAGCGCGCGCTCTTCAATGGCAAGGACCTCACCGGCTGGACCGGCGACGGCTACATCGTCGAGGACGGGGCGATCGTCTGCACGCCCGAGGGCAAGAACCTGGTGACGGAGAAGACCTTCGCGAACTACGCCTTCGACTTTGAATTCAAGCTGCCGGCGGGCGGGAACAACGGTATCGGCATCCACTACCCCGGGACCGGCGATGCCGCGTATGCGGGGATGGAGGTGCAGGTGCTGGACAACAGCTCGGAGAAGTACAAGGACCTCAAGCCGTATCAATTCCACGGCTCGCTGTACACGCTGGCGGCCGCGAAGAAGGCCCCGCTCAAGCCGGTTGGCGAGTGGAACGAGGAACGCATCATGGTGAACGGCGACGATGTCACCGTAATCGTGAATGAAGAGGTGATCCTGCAGGCGAAGCTGAGCGAGCTGAACAAGGAGCATCCGGATCATGCCGGTGCCAAGCGCCGCTCCGGACACATCGCGTTCTGCGGGCATGGCGACCGCGTGGCCTTCCGCAATCTACGGATCTGCGAACTCGCGCCCCCGGCGAACGAGGAAGGCGCGAAGGCCGCGGGCTTCACCAAGATTTTCGACGGCACCACCCTCACGGGCTGGGAATCCGAAGAGGGCGACAAGGGCCACTGGTTTCCCTACAACGGCATCCTGAAGTACGACGGTCATAGTGAAGCGAAGGACAAGGATCTGTGGTTCTCGAAGGAGTACGGCGACATGACGATGATCTTCGACTGGCGCTGGGGTGCACCGGGCCCGGTGATGAAGCGGCCGGTGATCGGTCCGGATGGCAATGAGACCGGCGAGCAGGTGGAAGTGCAGGAGCTCGACAGCGGCATCTACCTGCGCGGCAGTTCGAAGAGCCAGGTGAACCTGTGGAACTGGCCCTGCGGCTCGGGCGAGGTCTATGGCTATCGCACGGACAAGTCGCAACCCGCGGAAGTGATCGCGGGCGTGACGCCGAAGGTAAAGGCGGACAAGCCAGTGGGCGAGTGGAACCGGACGATGATCACGATCCAGGGCGACCGTCTGACGGTGACGCTGAACGGCCAGACCGTCATCGAGAACGCGCAGCTGCCCGGCATCCCCGCGAAAGGAAAGATCGCCCTCCAACACCACGGTGCCGCGATCGACTTCGCGAATATCTGGGTGAAGGAGCTGTGAGGGGGCTTCGCACGAGCCGGGGATCGATGGTGTTCTTTCCGGGTTCACCCGGGAGGTCGCAACGCCCGACCCCGGGCTACGGCGTTGCGATCCCTCCGGGATCCGGGTGCGATCTCCTCAGCCGGTAGTAGAGCCGTGGTGCGGGCGGACGTGGCAGGTATTCGTTGAAGGGGCTGGTGGCCCATGGGAGCGGGGTCCAGGTGGCGAGATCGGCGGAGGTTTCGAGCGTGCCGGTTCCGCTCCATTCGAGGACGAGGTAGGCGTCGCTGTTAGAGATCGCGAAGGGGCCGGGTTCGCCGGCGGCGGGCAGGCCTTTGGCATCGATTTCGTTCCGGAGGTGCCAGAGGACATGGACGTTGTTCGGGTAGGCGATGGCACCGATGCGGAACATGAAGATGATGCCGCAGAGTCCGCGCTTTCGGTCCACCCAGGGGTAGGTGCCGAAGGCTCCGGGGCTGGCGACTTCCTCGACCACGCCGGTGGCGGGATTCTGGGCGTTGATCCACGAGCCCATGCCGTAGTCGGGCCGCTGGTCGTAGGCGTAGTATTCGGAGTCCTGCGCGGGGCTGTAGTACTCGGGCAGGCCGAAGGTCTGGTTGGTGAAGAATTCCTGCACGCTGCGGCTGGAGAGGACCACGCGGCCGTTTTCGCCACGGCCGTTGTTCATCACCATGCGCAGGAACTTGAGATAGTCCGCGGCGGTGCAGCGCGCGCCGCCCGCGATGCCGGGGTTGAGGTCGAAGAAGAGGTAGTCCGCGCTATCCATGCCGAGCGGGTCGAACAGCAGCTCGCTGGCGAGGGTGCTCCAGGGTTTTCCGGTCACGACCTCGCAGATACGGCCGACGGTCTGCATGCCGTCGCCTTCGTAGTCGAACTGGGTGCCGGGGGTGAAGACGATCGGGGAATTCGCCGCGATCAGGTCCACGGACCCGGCAAGGGTCAAAGTACGATCAATCTCGTAGTCCGGGTCTCTCAACGAGAGGCCGCTCTTCATGCCGAAGCACTGGCGGATGGTGATGTCGCCCTTGCCGTAGGCGTCGAAGATCGGAAGGTACTTGCCCACGCGGTCGTCGAGCGCGAAGTAGCCGCGCTCGGCGCAGGCGAGCACGATGGCACCGGAGAGCCATTTGGTGCAGGAGGCGATGCCGAATTTGCTGTCCTGCGTGATTGATCCGGCTTGGAAGCGGAAGATTTCGCCGAGGCCTTCCTGTTCGACGATGGCGAGCACGCGGTTGCCGTAGAGATCGAGGTTCTGTTCGAACTGATCCCGTGCCGCCGAGAAATCGTAGGACTGCGCGTGAACTCCGGCCGTGAAGGCGAAGGCTAACAGGAACATTCTCATGCCGGTTGGTTCCCGTGAAACCGGATCGCGGTCGAGGAGTTGCTTGCATTCTGAGCGCTTCCCTCCCGCGCCGCAGCGGCCATTCTCCCTCCATGGCGAAGATCCGCCCCTGTCAAGCCGCCGACGCCCCGGAGATGGCCCGGCTCGTTTCCGTCCTCGGTTATCCGGTCGGCACCGAGGAAATGCGCAGCCGTCTTGCCGGGCTTTCGTCCGCTCACCACACGCTGGTTGCGGAGGTGGGAGGCGAGGTGGCCGGGTTCATCGGGCTCGTCGCGATCCGGCCTTATGAGTCGTCGGTTCCATTCGGCTTCATCCTGGCGCTTGCGGTGGGCACGGGTCACCAGAGGCAGGGGATCGGCTCGGAGCTGGTGCGGGCGGCGGAGGATTACTTCCGGGAGCAGGGGGTGGGCGACGTTCGTTTGAGCAGCGGCCTGCATCGGGAAGAGGCGCACCGGTTTTACGAGTCGAGGGGGTATGCGAAGACGGGGTTCCGCTTTCGCAAGGTGCTCGCGGAGGGCGGTTGAAGGGTAGGGGAAGCCGGCGACGTTCATCCGGGGTTGCCCCCGGTCGGGGGAGCCGCATAGCTTCCCCGCGTGTCCGGCAAGAACATCGTTTATTTCGACCTCGAGACCCAGCGGAGCTTCGGCGACGTAGGCGGGGCGGCGCACAAGGACAAGATGGGCGTTTCAGTCGCGGTCACCTACAGCACGGCCCGCGGAGGTTACCGCATTTACGGAGAAAGCGACCTGAACCAGCTCGTGGATGAACTGGTCCGGGCCGACCTGGTGGTCGGCTGGAATCACGTGGAGTTCGATTACCCGGTGCTGCAGGGTTACACGATCTACGATCTTCCGGCGCAGACGGTGAATCTGGACATGATGCTGGATCTGCAGGAGAAGCTGGGCTTCCGGATGAAGCTGGAGTCCGCGGCTTCCGCTTGTCTCGGCACCGGGAAATCGGCGGATGGCCTGGATGCGCTGCGGTGGTGGCAGGAATACAAAAAGACCGGGAGCAACGCGCCCTTGATGAGGATCGCGGAGTATTGCGCCTACGACGTGAAGGTCACGAAATGCGTCCACGAGTTCGCAATGGCGAACGGCCTCGTGAAATTCCACGACCGCGGGGGAAATCCGCAGGAGATCGCAGTGGGATGGGCGTGAGCCCAGGGAGCCGGACGTGCGTTTAGACCCAGCCGACCATCCCCATGACGCCCCAGACGGCACGTCCGAAGAACGCGATCAGGAGGACGATGAAGACGTAAATGCTGACGTCGATCTGCTTGCGGGTCATGGCGGGGGGGTTTTAGGGCCGCCGGCTTGCGGCTGCCAAGGAGATTCGCCATGGCCGGATGATTGCACTACTGGGCCACCAGCACCCCCGGCGTCCGCAGCCGGTCGAGCCGCTCGATCCCCGCCCTCACCTCCCGCAGCAAGCCGTCAAGATCCTCCCGCAGGAACTCGCTCGTGTCCGGATCGTTCCAGAGGCGCATCAGCACGCGCTCGAGCCGGCGGTCGCTGCGTTCGCATTCACGCGGCAACCCCTCGCGGAAAGTCGGGAAACGCCGGCTGACAAGACTCATCCAGATCTGCTGGAACCCCGCTTCCCGGCTGAAACCGAAGTCCGGCTCTCCTCCCTCCTGCTCGATCCATCCGGCGATGCGGTCCGCCTGGAGGTTCCGCTCGATGGCAAGGTCGTTGCAGACCTGAGTCAGGATCCGGGATTCGGAAATCGACGCCGCATGAAGATACGCGGCCACGGCATCCAGGGTGCGGGTAAGGGCGGTTTGGAGGGAAACGGATGACGCTTGGGCGGGCAGGCGAAGCTCGTGCATCCCGGAACCTTCGCACGGCGCGTGCCGCTTTTCATGATGAGAATCGCGTGATTGAAAGATCAGGGTTTTTCGATTCGTAATGTCGGGTCCGTCACCACCACCCCGGAGCAAACTGCAAATTCCCGCGTCTTCGCAATGGCGCTTTGCAATCCCCTCCTAGCTCCGCCGGGCTTCCGCGTCCTCCACCGCGCGCGACCATGCCTCCGCCAAGGTGGGATGATAGTGGGGAATCGCGAGGTACTCCGCAGCACTCAGCCGGAGCTCGATTGCCGCCTGTAGGAGGTGGCTGGTTTCCACGACATCGGGCCCGATCCCGGTCGCGCCGAGCAATCGCCCCGTCTCCCGATCCACCACCACCTTGACGAAGCCGTGTCGCGATCCCGCGATCATGCCTTTTCCATGGTCGGCATAGCTCTGGCGACCAAGGACCACCGGCGTTTTGTCCTCCTTCGCCGCGGTTTCGGAGAGCCCGATCTGCACGCATTGAGGCTCCGTGAACCACGCCGACATGACCGCGCGCCCCGGCCACTCCGCCGCATGGCCCGAATGGTCTTGCCGGAGCACCAAGGCGGCATTCCGCGCGGCCACTTCGCCTTGGAGCACCGCCAGATGCACCACCGGCCGGGGGCTGGCGCAATCCCCCGCCGCGAAGACATGCCGCAGCGAGGTTGCCGCCCGCTCGTCGATCACGATCCGCCCTTTCTCCATCGCAATACCGATTTCCTCCAAACCCATCCCGCCGGTCGCGGGCTTCCTACCGGTGGCCACCAGCAAGGCGTCGGCCTCCAAGGGCTCCGCGCCGCCCGAGAACTCCAGGCGGAAGCCCCGCGGACCATGCGCGACCGACTCCACCTCCCTCTCCTTCAGGAACCCGATTCCCCGCTCCCGGCTTTCCAGCTCCATCGCCGCGGCGATGTCGGGATCGCTATCGCTCATGATCCGATTCCCCCGGACGATCACGGTCACCCGGCAGCCGACTCCCTCGAAGAAATGCGCGAACTCCATCCCCACCGCGCCAGCGCCGAGGATCGCGATGCACTCCGGCAGCCGGGGGAGCCGGACCACGTCGTCGCTGGTCCAGTAGGGCGTGCCTCCCAGACCGGGAATCTCCGGAACCGAAGGTCGCGATCCGGTGGCAATCACGAAGGCACCCGCCTCGAGGCTCCGCACGCTGCCATCCGGTTCCGTCAGCTCGACCGAGTGCGCCGAGACAAAGCGCGCCTCTCCTCGCAACAACGCGTAGGCAGCCGCTTTCATCGCAGTCACCCGCTCGCCGCGAAAGTCCTCCCGCAGCGATTCAAGCCGGGCCCGCAACCCCGCGGGATCGAGTTCGGGGTCTGCCGCCCGGATCCCGAATCGCCCGGCATCCCGGATGACCCGCATGCGGTTGGCCGTTTCGATCAGGATCTTGGAAGGCATACAGCCCCGCAGGATGCAGAGCCCGCCGAGTTCCCCCGCCTCGATCAAAGCCGTCCTCACCCCGAGATCCGCCGCAGTGCGCGCCGCCGCGTGCCCGGCGCTGCCAGCGCCCACCACGATCAAATCGTAAGACTCCTTCATGACCACTCAGGAGATCCGGCTCACTTCGCGGCGGGTCGCGGCATCAGCACTCGCCCAGCCGTCCTCGCTCCGGAGGAATGAGAATGCTTGTTCCGCTTCGAATTCCTCGCCGGTGAAAACATGCCGCTCGATTTCGATTTGATCCGCACCCGCCCGGATCAAATGGAAGCCCTGCGGTTCGCCCTGCAAACGGGTCGAGCAGACGGTCGCCGCTTGGGAAACGACACAGCGCCAGCCATGCGCCGGACCCAGCGTGCCGAGGTGGGAGCAATGGAAATGCCCGCACAGCACGAGGTCCACCCGCCGCCGGGCGATGAGTTCCAGCAGATCGCCCAAAGGCTGCACGACATCCCGCTTGTGCCCCGCCGGTGCCATCAACGGATG
>CAMLOZ010000022.1 GCA_946481625.1 uncultured Haloferula sp.
CTGCCCGGACCTCACCTTGCGCTCGACCTTCATCGTCGGTTTCCCGGGCGAGACGGAGGAGGATTTCGAAGAGCTGCTGGAGTTCATCCGCGAGTTCCGTTTCGAGCGGGCAGGCGTCTTCCAATATTCCAAGGAGGAGGGCACGCGGGCTCACAAGATGGACGGACATCTTCACCACATGACCCGCAAGAGCCGCTGGAGCCGGGCGATGGCCGAACTTCAGAAGGTCGCCGCCGAGGTGAATCAAGCGCAGATCGGCAAGAAGGTCCGCGTGCTGGTGGAAGAAAAAGGAGTGGGCCGGACCGAGTGGGATGCGCCGGAAATCGACGGCTCCGTGCATGTGGACGAGGCGATTCCGGTCGGGGCGTTTGCGGAGGTGACGATCTCGGATTGGCGGGGCTACGATCTGGTGGCCGCCCGCTGACCCGTACGATCTAACTCGCCGCCCCAACTCCGGGTCATCTTTGTTAGATCAGGGGGGAGAGGTCCTCATGGTGAGCAGGTTTTGGAGAAAATTCATTCTTCGTGATTCCTCGCTAGCCATGTGGCGCAAAATCGGACATTCTAATCCGCGTAAGGGATAGTTGCACAGCCCCCCAAAAGGGCCCCCGGACACTGGAACGGTTCCCCCCTCCAGTGTCCGGGGACTTTTGTTTTCAGGCCCTTGCTTCCAAGCACAACGAGGGGAAGCGGCGGTCACTCAGCCTTGGGTCACTTTCTGCCAATCCCAGGCGTTCATGACCTTCACGTCGCCTTGGAGCCGCGACTTCGGTCCGCTTCCGGAGCCCTCCACCTCGGTGATCACCGCCTCGTACTCCTCGCGCAGCACCAGCGGGTGCAGCAGCGAACACCAGACCTTGCCGGACTTGATGCTCATCTCGCGGTCCATGGTTTGACCGCCGAGCGTGATCTCCCCTTTCACGGTGACATCGCCGCTGAACGCGAAACGGCCGCAGGGGTGGCCATTGATCGGCTCGCTCACTTCGTAGACCAAGGTGACCTTGCCGATGCTCTTCGGCGGGAAGATCACCTGCAGCGAATCTCCCTCGATCACCAGACGGTCTCCCGCTGCCCAACGGCGCGAAGCGGAGAACCACTGCGCCCGGGGTCCCAAGCCGTTGAGCGAAACCAATTGCTCCATCGCCGACTGGAAGAGCTGCTCGCGGAGCTTCGACTGGAATTCCGCCGGGCCGCCCTGGCGCGTCCCCCGCCAGCCGCGCGCCCCTTGATCGAAATCGATCCGTGCCGATCCCCCGCCCACGGCCTGGGCCACCGCATTCCCGGATTTTTTCTCGCCCTCCTTGAGGCGGGCGATTTCACCCGAGCGTTCAACGGCAATGCCCACGCGATGTGCCTGGCGGTCCATCACGGCCACCAGCTCCCAGTCCGCATTGGCCGCGGACGATTCCATCCCCAGGGCGGAAGTCACGGTACGCCGTGCATTTTCGTAGCTGCGCCTCTGCGTCACTTTCACGCCAAGATGGGTCGGAAAAGGCAGATCCCGCCGGAACCTCACCCCCTCGGCCGCGCTGTCCACTTGGGATGCCATGTCCGGTGCCACATCGCCGCCCGGGGTCGCCGGAGCATCGGGATCCGTGGCCCCGCGGAATTTCTCCCGCGCGGCATCCACCGCGAGCTTGGCCTTGTCACACGACGCCATCCCCATCACCCCCGCAAGTAGCAGAGCCGTGGCGACAGCACTTCGTAAACCGATCATGAATATCAGGTATCACGCAAAAAAGCCTTTGGCCAGAGCAACTTCTAAAGATTTCAGCTCCTTCCGGGTGTCAGGATCATCTCTTTTTAAAAAACACCATCTCCCCGGGGTATGCCTTCTCGCGATGCATGGTTTTTCCCGCCTCCCAAAGACACGTCTTGAAATATGACACGATTTGTCCACGCTGCGCTGCGTATGAAAATTCTTGGTTTCCCCCTAGCATCGCTCGTCGCCGCAGCGGCGCTGACGTCGCCTTCCGTTTCCGCAAAGGAAGGGAAGAAGGAAAAATTCTCCGACTGGGATCTCGGCAAGGTGGTCTTCGGCGAGAAGCTCGCCAAAAAGGACACGAAGGGCAAAGTGATCGTCCTGGAATACTGGGGCGTGAATTGCCCGCCCTGCGTCGCTTCCCTGCCGCACCTCGCCGAGATGCATCGCGAGCATCGGGACAAGGGTTTGGTCGTCATCGGTGCGGAGTGCCAGATGAGCACGAAGGACGAGATGAAGCCGCTGCTTGAAAAGGCGGAGGTGGAATACACCATCGTCGAAGGGGCCGAGGGGCCGATCGACGTGACCGGTATCCCGCGGGTCTTCGTCTTCGGCACGGACGGGAATCTCGTCTTCGACGGCCGTCCTTCCGGAACCGAATTCGAAACCGCGGTGAAGGACGCGCTCGCAGCATCGAAGGACAGTCCCACGGGCGAAGAAGCGGCCGCCACGGTCGGGAACCTGATCGAGGAGCGCTCTTGGACGAATGCCGCGGGCGGCAGCATCCGCGCCGCCGTGAAGACGGCGGACGACAGCAAGGTCACCTTCGTCATGGTCGGCGGAAAGGAAGTCAGCTATCCCTTGGAAAAGCTGTCCCAGGATTCCCGCGACATCATCGCCGCCGCCCTGAAGAAGTCGGCGACGAAGGCCGATCCCGCGGGCTGAGATCGATTGGAGCTGCCAGGTTGGAATGCAGAGCCGGCCGGAAGGTCGGCTCTTCTTTTTTCAAATCGGGCGGGCAGCTTGAGATTGCCGCCCCACATTCCCACCGCGGCGGTGACCGACATCGACCGCACCACTCTTGAACAAGAAGTGGTGGCTCGGGACGGAATCGAACCGCCGACACGCGGATTTTCAATCCGCTGCTCTACCGACTGAGCTACCGAGCCTTTTGGAATGTTTCCCGCCGAAGGCGGGGCGGGATTTAGGAGGGAGGTCCGGGTTTTGACAACCGAAAAGTTGGGGGAATCTCACCCCATCCCGCGGCCTTTCCGCCCCGCCCTCTTCCTTCGGCTTCACGGGGCGTCGCGATGCGCTCGCGACGCCCCATGTTTGCAGTGCCACTCCCTCAGTCGAACTACAACAAAATCACGACCATTGGTCCGCTGACTCTGTGATGCGCGTGTTCTCGTTGCCCTCCGTGAATGAAGAATCGAGGTACGATGAAAATCGGATGAATTGGTGAGATCGTTGCCCTGGTCCGCGATCACGTAATGGTGGACGGGGGCAAAATCGGCCACGATTCGCGGCGTAAGGGATAGTTGCACAGCCCCCCAAAAAAGGGACACGGCCCCCGGACACTGGAACGGTTCCCCCCTCTAGTGTCCGGGGACCTACTCTCCCTCAAGGTGGATCCCCCCGCTGTGCATGCCCGCTCTTCCCTGAAGAAAGAGCGATCGGTACGCCGGCCACTTCACCATTCGTCGCGCAGATCCTGGTTCACGCGCCGGCGCTCGGCGCGGTGCTCGATCTGGCGCTTCTGTTTCGGCGTGAGTTCTTCCTCCCGGTCGCGCCATGAGCGGCCGGAAGAGCCCGCCATGATGCAGCCGAGCGGACGGATCTCCGCGACGATTTCGGCAAGCCCGAAACGGTAGATCTGCTCGCGGACCTGTGCCGCATTCTTGTAGGCGACTGGAGTTTCACTGAGGTCCGGTTGGCCACAGAACCAGCGGACATCGAGTCCGGCCGTGCCGCGTTCGATGGCGGTGCGGCGCGAGGCTTGGTCGGGAAATTGCCTGCGCAGGGCGGTGCGCGAGAGATTCCGTCCGGCGCCGTGCGGGGCAAAGGAGAGGAACTCCTCGCGGTCGCCGCCGAGCACGAGCAACACCGGCTCGGCCATGTTCAGGGGGATCAAGCCGATCTGCGGACGGCCGGAATCGTCCTTCCAAGCGGGCGTCGCGCCCTTGCCGTGAAAGTAGGTATCGCCGCGCTGCCAGACGAAGTTGTGCTCGTTACCCACTTCGGCAATGGGGTGGCCACCGATGCGTTCGAGGAAGCGGCGGTGGATGGCGCGATGGTTCGCCTTGGTCCAGCGGGCAACGTATTGCAGCGCGTGCCAGTAATCGCGGCCGGTATCGGAAGAGGCATCGAGCCAGGCCGCGGCGGCGGGGATGTGTTGCGCGATGCGGGCGACGTTCTTCTCCGCGGCGATCTGGCCGCGCTTGAAGACGTGTGCGCCGAGGCTGCGCGAACCGTGGTGGGTCACGAGCACGCGATAGCGGCGGGATCCCTCCGGTGGCAGCGTGAAGTTCGCGGCGAGATCGGAGTGACCCGTAAGGCGGAGCAGCGCGAGCATCGCGTCGTTCACATCCACCTCACCCATGAAGGCGAAGTGATTGCCGTCCCCTTGGTCGGCGATCTGGGTACGGGCACGGTCGCGCAGGCCGGTAAGGAAGCGGTTTTGCCATACATTCTCGTCCAGCACGGGATCGTGCACGAGGTCGTCGAGATGGCGGTGTTCCGGTCCGAAGCGGGTCGAGGACATCAGCGCGTCCAGCTCCTTGGCCACGCTACTACGCTCCTCGTAAAAGGTGGCGAACATCGAGCAGCAGATGTCCGCGGAATGGGCGGAAGGAAGGATCGCATTCTCGGCCGCGATGGCTCCGCCAACGGGGATGACCGCGGGAGCATTGCCGCCGACCGGGCAGGCATCGGGCATGATGGTGCCGCGCGCGATCACCGGCGTCTTGAGGAGCTGGTACATCTGCTTGCGCACGGCCTCGACATTCGCGCGCTCTTCCTTGGTGGTCGCTTCGATGGCTTCGGAGAGCGACACCGGCTTCTCGCGCATGGCGTGTTTCACCGGCGGCGGTGCCACGTCGCGCTTGAGCAGCTTGAGGGCATACTTCGGGTCCGCGATGCCGCGGGCCTCGTACTCGGCGATCTTCACGAGGAGGTCCTTGAATTGAAGCCCGGGCTGGTAGCCGGCGGCGATCAGGTCTTCCGAGGTGAGAAGCATTTTTTGGGGAAATCACTAATCTCTAATCTCTAAATCATAAATCGGAGTGCCGCTGTTCGCGGGGGGAAGGAAAGAATGAAGGAGATCAGGTTTGTGGAGTGAGGGCTTGGGACGAGGACCACTGTTCGGCGGTGATGGAGTAGCGGATGTCGTCGTAGGCGACGCCATCGCGGGTCGCGCCGAGCGGGGTCATGCGGATAAACTTCATGCCGGCCTTCTGCATCACGCGACCGGAAGCGGGATTGTGGGCGAAGTGGTAGGTGTCCACGCGTTGGCCGCCGAGGTCTTCGAAGACGTAGCGCAGCAGACGCTTCAGCGCTTCCGTCGCGTATCCGCGGCCCCAATGGGGGACGCCGATCCAGTAGCCGATCTCGTTGTCACGTGCGCGGTCGTTAAAGTAGGAGGCGGCACCGACGAGCTCGCCGGAATCGCGGAGGCAGATCACGAAGGTCGCCTTCACTCCTTCCAGCCACTGCCGTTCGCTGAGCTGGATCCAGTCCAAGGCTCCGCCCCGCGGATAGGGATGCGGGATGAGCGCGGTCATCTCGGCGACGCGGCGATCGCTAACGAAGCATTCGACGCGCGGTGCATCCTCCGGCAGGGGAGGCCGGAGAACCAAGCGTTCGGACTTCAGGACGATAGGGACGATCGGTTTCATGGTGATGTCAGAGGGGCCGGCGGCGGCGGATGGAACCCGGGGTCTTCCAGGCGAAGCGAGGCTTCGTCCAGAATGGGAAACGATAGCAGGGAATGAAGAGATTCATACGGCTCAGGAATTCGCGCGGAGGTTTCGAAGATCAACCGTCGGGGCGTAGCGGCCCCGCGCCTTCGGGGCCGCTACACCGTCCTTTCCTTTCATCCGCCGCCGAACCGCCATTCGTCGGCGAAAAGTCCATAATTCACGCGGTCGTGCAGGGTGCCGAAGCGATTGAGTCCGCCGCGCACGATGTGCTCGAATTTCATGCGGGCCTTTTGCATCACGCGGCCCGAAGCGGAGTTGCCCAACAGGTGGCAGGCTCCGACGTAAAGCAGGCCGCGGTCCTCGAAGGCGTGGCGCAGGACCTCGCGCAGGGTCTCGGTCGCGTAGCCGCGCCGCCAATAGGGGACACCAACCCAGTAACCGACATCGCCACTGCATTTGTCCGAGCGCAGGTCGAGCGAGATGACACCGATGAGACCCGGCGCGGACCTCCGCTCGATGGCGAAGACGACATTGCCATTCTCCCGGTCAAGCTCGGTTGAGTCGAGCCACTCCACCGCGTGGCCGAGGTGATAGGGATGAGGCATGCAGGTCATCTTGAGCGCGACGCGCGGGTCGCCGGCATAGCGCACGATGGCGGGAATGTCGGCGCGCACGGGTGGTCGCAGGATCAAGCGTTCGGTTTCGAGGGTGGTTGAAGCAATGGTCTTCATGGCGGGATTCGAGGCAGAAAAGGGCGGACGAGGGCGGATCACTGGCCGCTGAGTTCGAGCCAGGCGAACCGCAGGGCGAAGGCGATCGCCAGGATGGCGAAGATGATGTTGGCTTCGTTCATGGTCGTGGAAGGGTTGGAAGGCCTGACGGGCGGCGCGCTTCCGGCGGCACCCGTCAGGTCCGGTGGTTGTGTTGGAGGAAGTGATCCCAATCGGCGATGTTCCAGAGGTTGCGGATCCGCAGCGTGGCGGGAACGGCTCGCGGTGCCCGCGGCTGGGCGAGCAAGCGAAGGCCAGCTTCGGCAGGAGTCCGGGCAGCCTTGCGGGCGTTCACGGCCCGATCGGCGAGCACGCAGTTCTCCCATTCGTCTCCCCCGCCCCGCGAGCGCGGGACGATGTGGTCGATGTTCGCTTCCGAAGGCAGGAGCTTCCTGCCGCTGTACTGGCAGCGCCCGCCATCCCGGTCCCAGATGGCACGGAAGCCGAACTTCGGGCGGTGGATCGGGACGCGGTCGAAGCGAGCGAGCACGATCACAGTAGGGATGCGCACGGGTCCGCGGGTGGTGCCGATCACCTCCATGCCGGGGGCAACGGGCAGGCAGCGCCAGTCGTCCCAATCGAAGGCCTGCATCGCCTCGCCCTCGATCCGCAACGCCCGGGCGGTGCCGGTGGCCAGGTGGCCGAAGGCATCGGCAGGCGATACGGCGTCGATGGCAAGCCAGTGCCGGTTCAGCACGAGGACGCTACAGCGATGGAGAAAATGCACGGTCATGAGAGGACGAAGAAGGGATCGGGGTGACCTACCGGGATCGAACCGGCGCTGCCGCGTCCACAACGCGGGGTGCTACCGCTACACCAAGGTCACCATGAAATGGTTGTGATATGACAACAGTTCTCCCGCGGTCCAAGATATGCCATTTCGACGGGCCGCGAAGGGCGGCGGGCCGGGTCGGGCTTCCGGATCGGAAGGTTCTGGGTCCGTCGGTCGGGACGGAGGGGTCAGAGAAGTTCGTTTACGAGGGACACGAGGTCACGATTGGCAAAACGGGAAAGGGGTTGGGGTTATCGAATCGCGGGAAACAAAAAGCCCCGCTTCCGGTTGGAAGCAGGGCGGCGGTAAATCCTTGGATTTATGCGACTTTCAGGCCAGCGATGGCCTGGTCCTGCTTCGGTGGGGTGCCGGATTATCGGCGAGAGTCATTCCAAAATACGACAGCGGTCGTTTACCCTGTTTCGCGGAACCGATGACCCGGCACCAAGCCATGGAGCCCTCGGAGACGAGGACCTCGCGGCTAATGGCTTGGGATAGGTGGAGACGCATCGGAGCGGAATGAAGTTGGCGGTAGATATGCAGACGGCCCGAAACCGTCAACGGCAAATTTCGATTTTCTTATATAATAGAACGAGGAGCGGGATGCTGAGGTATGGCGGGACGCCTAGAAACCCTCGGCAAGACGCTTTTCCGAAACCTTCATTTCGACGGGAATGTCGGGGGCGAAGAGGGAGAGGCGGAATTCCTCGAGAAGCCAGCCATACTCCCAGAGGGAGGGATCCTCGGGACGCTTGGTCCACTCGATGAACCAGGGCTGCCAGTATCTGCGGACACGCTCCATCTTCTCAAGGTCCTTCACGAGGGGGAGGCTGGAGATGCGGCCGATGCGGGAGCGGATGCCGCGGAGGTAGCGATCGTGCGAGCGCATGCGGGTGAAGCCGGCGCGCCAGACGAAGCGGGGGCGCAGGAGCCAGGCGAGTTCCTCCTCGATATCCGCGGTGACGGCGGAGAGGTGGCGGTCCTTCCGGTTCTCGTGGATCCATTGGCGGACGGGGCCGACGGCGTCGAAGGTGGAATCGAGCGATCTGGCGATGGCGGTGGCGGCTTCGAACCAGCGGCCCTTGGCGTCCTTCGCCTTGGCCGTGAAATCTTGCGGCGTGGAGATTCGTTTGCCACCGAGAGCCCCCTCTCCTGCCAAGGCGACGAGGTCATCCATGGAGGTGGCCATGCGCGGAAGCTCGACCTTGGCCATGAGACCGAGGGGATACTTTTTCTTCAGGTAATTCACCTGATCCGGCTGGGCGAGCAGGAGCAGGCGGACGAGTCCGGCGCGATGGGACTGGGCGGCTTCATGTTGATTGGAGAACGCCTTTATTCCAACCGTGGCGCCTTCGTCGATGAGGGCCGGGAAAGCCGGCCCCGCGGGGGTATCGACCCGCTCGGGAATCTCGCCTTCGGTCCACTCTTTCATGCCGCGGCGTTCCCACTCCGCATTCGCGGCAGCTTCGAAGCGATCGGTGACGAGCTTGCCCAGCTTCGCCTGGAGGGCCTTCACGTCCTTGCCGAAGGCGAGCTCGCGCTCGTCGTCATCGCAGACCCAGATCTTGGTGACGAGTTCCTCGGGAAGGCGTTCGAGATCGAAGCTGCGCGGGGTGATCTCCCAGCCGGAGAACTTGGTCAAGTACTGCGCCAGGCGTACTTCGAGAGCGGCATCCGGCTCGCGGTGGCGCCATTCGTCGGCGAAGCCCTGTGCCGCTTCCGCGACCGGCTGGCATTCGCGGCGAAGGTCCTTCGGCAAGGAGCGAATCATCCACTCCGCCCGCCACGGCATGTCGCCGGGGACGCCCCAGCCGGGAAGCCAGTCAGGAAGGCGGGGAAGCTGGTCGATGTGAACGCCGAGGGTCACGCCATCGTCGCGCTCGCCAGGGGCGGCGCGGTAGTAGAGGGCGTATTCCTCACCGCCATGGGTGAGCCAGTCCGGGTAGCCTTCGAGGTCGAGGGCATCGAGGTCCTCGAGCACGACATCGGCGTGATTCGCGATCAGGGTATCGCCGTGCTTCGATTGCCAGTCGTGGAAGGCTTTCGTGGTGAACATGCCGTCAGGCAGGCGGCTCTCGAAGAAATCGAGGACGGCCTCCTCGCTCCAGAGGCCGCCGGGGCGGCGAAGCTTCTGCTCGATGGCCCCGATCTCCTCCTTGAGCGCATTGAGGCGTTCGAGAGCGCGGGACTTTCCTTTCACGCCGCCCTGCAGCAGGCCCTCGCGCACGAAGATGCGGCGAGCCCCGGCGGGATCGATGCGGCCGTAGTGGACGCGACGTCCGGCGACGATGGGGAGACCGCCGCAGGTGACGGTTTCCTTCGCGTACACCGCGCCGTGCTGTTCGTCCCAATGGCCCTCGCCGTAACGGCTGGTGCAGAGGTGGGGCGCGACCTTCTCGACCCAGGCAGGATCGATGCGGGCCAGGCGGCGTGCCCATAGGCGGGTGGTATCGACGAGTTCCATCGCCATCACCCAGTCCCACTTCTTCCCGCCGAAGAGGCCGGAGCCGGGGAAGACGGCAAAGTGGCCGCCGGAGGCGCTGCGGTAGGCGCGCTCCTCGCGGTCCCAGAGGCCGAACTGCCGCGGCACGCCGGCGAGGAGGGCGCGGTGGAAGGAATCGTAGGGGGCGGACTTCTCGGTGGAGCCGGCGAGCGGCTTGACCTGCCAGCGCAGCTCGCGTTCGACGAGTTCCTTCAGTTCATCGTGGACGTTCGCCCATTCCTGGACACGGCGGTAATTGAGGAAGGCCTCGCCGCAGTACTTGCGAAGCTGATTGCGCTTCCACCCCCTGCCCTCGCGGAAGCGCTGGACATCGAGCCAGAGGCGCAGCATACCGCGGAAGTCCGACTCGGCATCCTTCCAGCGGGCATGCGCGGCATCGGCTTCCTTGATCCTCTCCGCGGGACGCTCCTTCGGGTCGTTCGATTCAAGACCGGCGACGACGGGCAGGATCTCGGCGAGGCAGTGCTCGTGACGGGCCTCCAGCAGCATGCGGGCGAGGCGCGGATCCACCGGCATGCGGGCCATCATGCGGCCGGACTCGGTGAGCTGCTTGTCCTTGTCGAGGGCACCGACCTCGCGCAAAGTACGATAGCCCTCGGAGATGGCCTTCGGCGCGGGCGGATCGAGAAAGGGAAACTCCTCGATGTCCGGCAGGCCGAGCGACTTCATCCGCAGGATGACTCCGGCGAGCGAGCTGCGACGGATCTCGGGATCGGTGAACTGGGCACGTTCCTGGAGATTTTCCTCCGAGTAGAGGCGGACACAGACGCCCTCCCGCACGCGGCCGCAGCGGCCTTTCCGCTGGCGGGCGCTGGCCTGCGAGACTTCCTCGATCTGGAGGCGCTGGACGCCGCGGCCGGGGCTCCAGCGGCTGACCCGGGCGAGGCCGCTATCGACAACGCTGACGATGCCGGGAATGGTGAGCGAGGTTTCGGCGACGTTCGTGGCGAGGATGATGCGGCGCTTGTGACCGGGGTGGAAGATGCGCTGCTGATCGCCGAGGCCGAGGCGAGCGAAGAGCGGGAGGATCTCGGTGTTGCGGTACTTGCGACCATCGAGGGCATCGGCGCAATCGCGGATCTCGCGCTCGCCGGGGAGGAAGACGAGGACATCCCCGGTGGGATCGACATCGGTGAGCCAATCGACGGCGCGGGGGACATGGCGGTTGAGATCCTCGTCCTCATCGGGAGGGAGGAAGAACTCCTCGACGCCGAAGGTGCGGCCCTCCGCCAGGATGACGGGAGCGCCGGAAAAGAAGGAAGCGAAGGCCCCGGCATCGAGGGTGGCGGAGGAAATGACGAGCTTGAGGTCCTTGCGCCGCTCTAACAGGCGCTTGAGGTAGCCGAGGAGGAAGTCGATATTGAGCGAGCGCTCGTGAGCCTCGTCGAGAATGAGGGCGTCGTACTGTTTGAGATCGGGATCGCCCTGCGTTTCCGCGAGGAGGATGCCATCGGTCATGAACTTGATCCTGGTGTCTTTCGAGGTCTTGTCCTCGAAGCGGACCTGATAGCCGACGAAGGTGCCGAGCGGGCTTTTGAGTTCCTCCGCGACGCGCCTCGAAACGCTGGCGGCGGCGATGCGGCGGGGTTGGGTGCAGCCGATCTTGCGGGTGCCGCCGTCGAGGGCCTCGGCGACCATCTTGGGAAGCTGGGTGGTCTTGCCGGAGCCGGTCTCGCTGACGACGACGATGACCGGGTGATCGCGGATGGCGGCCACGATCTCCCCGCGCTTGCCGACGACGGGCAGGCTTTCGGGGTAGTTCAGCGGCGGGAGGGTGTCCGGCATCGCGCGGGGGAGTTAGCGTTGATGCCGGGGATGCTCAAGCGTGATCGGGGGGGTGAGGCAAGGAGCACCACGAATCGGACGAATCTTACGAATTGGGAGGGTGGTGGTGGAACGGGCCGTTTTAGGCGATGGCGCTGGATGCGGCGGTGCGGTAATTTTCGGGCACACCCCCATTCGCCGCGGCGAGGAGGCTGCCGACGACGGTGCCGCGGTGACAATTGTCGCCTCCGGCCATGGTATTGGCGATGAGGCCAGCGGCGAAGTCGTCGTGATACTTCCAAGCGAGGTAGAGGGAGGCGGGAACGGCGTCCTCGACATAGCAGGCGGCGCTGAATCGTTCGCCGACGACGTGATTGTCCTCCTCGCCCGCGGCGATCCAGGCTTCGGCATCGGTGGAGGGAAGCCAATCGGCGGCTTCGATGCGGATCGCGGCGCGGAGCGAGCCGCCCCCGGCGATGGCGAAGAGGAGGCGGACGAAGGTGTCCGCGGCCCGGAGGGTATCGGGGTGGTTGTGGGTGAGCGCGACGTGTTCCTTCACGATGCGGCGCAGCTCCTCGAGCGGGGTGCCTTCGAGCGCGGCGAGCAAGGCGGGGACGGAGGCGAGGCCGCCGATGTGCTTGTCCACGATGCCGCATTCGCGCGGCGGCTTGCCCTTGGCGTAGTTCGTGAAGAAGGCGCGGTGGCACTCCTCGATGTAGGTGTCGCGGTGCCAGCCGGGTTCGAGCATGCGGGCGATGTAGCGCTCGAGCCAGGCATCGGCATCGTAGCCGCCGCGCTCCTTGACGAAGTCGTGGAGTTCGGTGGCGAGGCGGAAGTTGAGGGTGTTTTCGCCGGCCCTAAGGTGCTGGTGGTAGTGGATGCCCTTCTGGCCGATATAGCGGGCCTGGTCGTGCATGATGTCGGCCTTCTCGTTGACCGGCACGTAGTTGAACTTGTGCATGTAGCCCTCCGGGTGCGGGTTGCGCGGGGCGACGAAGCGATCGACGAGGCCGTAGTCTCGGCGGAGGGAGTCGCGGTCGTAGTACCAATGGACCGGCATCGCGAGGGCATCGGCGGCGAGGGATCCTTGGTAGGCGGAGGAAAAGATGGTCATGGCTGGGATTTACAGTGGGAATGGCGGGGTGCAAGGGCCTGCGCTTTGCTGAAGGGATTCCAGTCCGGCACGGAGCAACGCCCCGAACCGCTCGTTCCAAAGATGCCTCCCGTATCAGCGGTGCCCGTCATCGGGCGGCAGCTTCAGTTTCTCGGCCTTCTTGAAGAACTTCCCGAGATCTCCGCCGCACTCGGCCAGGAGGCGGTGGAACGTGGGGATGTGACGATGGTAGGTGATCACCGAGACCAGATGCGCATTGTTTACGTCCTGGCTCAACCAGGCTTCCAAGCCGCGGCCACCCCAGCGCCGGCGCAGTTCGCGGAAGTTGTTCTGGAGACCCCGGAAGATCCGCGCCTTCTCCCCCCGCATTTCTTCCTCCGGCTTGCCGGAAGCATAGAGTGCCTTCAGCTCTTCGCGGGTCGAATCGATACGGTCGTAGAACTGCGCCCGCCGTACCAAACGCGCCTCGTATTTCTTGAGATCCGCGATGCGCGCGTGGTGCTTCAACCAGCGCCGGACACCTTCCTCGGCGACGGCGTTCGCGAGGCTTTCGTTGAAGGTCGTGTCGCCGTTGCGGAAAAGCCGGCGGTGCGTGAGTTCGTGGAAGATGAGTTCGGCCAGGTCCACGTCCGCCGCGTTCACGAAGGTGTTCAGCACCGGATCGTGGAGCCAGCCGAGCGTCGAGTACGCTTCCGTGCCACCGGTGGCAACATCGTATCCCTCGCTCCGCAGACGCGCCGCAAGCGCCTCGGTGTCCGATTCGCGGAAGAACCCGCGGTAGTCCAAGCGGCCCAGGGTGGGATACCACCAGGTTTTCGGCTCCAGCGAGAACTCCGGCGCGGCGTAAAGCGTCCATACCACGTACGGCCTGCCGAGATCGGCATACTTGCCGTAGCTTTCGTCGCCGGGAAGCGTGAGATGCTCCTTAGCGAACTGCCGGATCTCCTGCACCGAGGACAACTGCCGCTTCAATGCAGGCGGCGTGGCCGGATCCGCCAGGATCGGCGGGATCGGCTTGCTCTTCCGCAGGATCTCCAACTGTCCGCCGGCCGCCTGCGTATAGAACTTGGCCGTCTGGCAGGACGCCATCAGGAGCACCGCGGGTAGCACTGCCAGCAATGGAAGGACGCGCGCCATCATTTCCAGGCGTCCCGCCACATGTCCGGATACCAACGGCCTTCGTCCATCTCGATCAGATCGAAGTCCGTGATCACCCTCCCGTCGTCGGGCAACCCGTATTCCTTGATCATCTCCGGGATGAATTCGTCCGTCTCGTCATCCCGCCA
>CAMLOZ010000023.1 GCA_946481625.1 uncultured Haloferula sp.
GGTGAATCCGCCCCGGCCGTCCTGCACGGTCAGGGGGAAGGTGTCGGTGCCGCTGTAGTCGATCGGCGGGGTGTAGGTCAGGCTGTTTGACCCCATGGCCACATAGCCGCCCGCCGCGGTGCTGCCGCTGGCGATCACCGGGCTGACCGGGTCCCCGTCGGGATCAGAGGCTCCGCCCAGCAGCAGCGTGTAGGAGATGATCGCCTGGTTGTTCACCGGCGTGAAGGTCGAGAAGCCGTCGAACGTCGGCGGGGCGTTTTCCCCCGTGCCGACGACCAGCATCGGCCGGATCGCGGTTGTCGCGTGTTCCGCCGAGGCGAAAGACACGTCCCGGGTCGAAGTGTCGGCCTCGAGGATGAAGCTGTACACCCCCGGGGCGAGCACGCCGGAGGAGACATCGAACTCGACGACCATTCCTTCCGTCACGTCGCCGGTGAAGGTGGCCAGCAAGGCCCCCTTCGAGGGCGAACTCGCATTCGTGATCGTGCTTTCCGTCCACGCATTCGAGTTCGCGGCGTAGAGCCGCAGGGTCATGCTGCCGCCCGAGGTATCGTCGCCCTCGGTCAGTTTCAGCACCGCGCCGGAAGGCGTGCCGCTCAGGCTGCCGAGGTCGAATTGCAGGTAGCTGATCCGCGTGCGGGTGCCGGAGTTCTCGATCCGGAGTTGGGTCAGGTTGTTGTTCGCGCCGTTCTCCGTGTAGGCGTCGTGGATCGCATCGAAGGTCCGCTGGCCGGTGCTGGCAGGCTCCTGGATCGTCACGATGACATCGTCGGAGGCGCTGAGCAGGCTGTCGGAGGAAGTGAAGCGCAGGACATAGGTGCCGAGCGCCGTGAAGGTGGCCGTCGCCGTGGCGGTCTCGGCATTCGCCAGAGTCACCGCCGCCGGCCCGGATACGAAAGCCCACGCCCGGCTGGGAGTGATCCCCGCCGGCAGGCCGTCATCGGAAACCGTGCCGCTCAGGGCGACATCGACCGAGCCGCCGTTCAGGAAGGCCGACTTGTCCGTGCCGGCGCTCACCACCGGGGCGGTGTTCGTCGCGCCGCCGCTCGAACTGGTGTTGCGGACGAGGGCGATCCAATCCTCCGAGGTGGTGTCGGGCGGGGCTCCCAGGCTCACGGTGCCGCCGCCGCTGACGGTCGGCCCGTTCACCAGCGCCGCACCCGTGCGCGGGTTGAACCACTTCACCGTGTAGGTCCCCGTCACGCCGCTCAGGTTGAGCGTGTGGCTTCCTCCCCCGTGGAGCTGCACCAGATAGGTGTCGCCGGTCTTCGCCAGGCAGCGGTTGGCATTGTTGCCGTAGCCGCTGACCAGCGAATTGCGGTTGCTCATCTGCTCGAAGGGAATCCCGTTTCCGCGGAGGAAGTTCAGCGCGTGGCGGCAGTAGTCCCAGAAGGCGTCGCGGCTCCTGAAATCATTGCAGGTCAGGTCGGAGTTCGGCTTGTCGTAGCCGAAGTAGAATTCGCAGCCCGCGCCGCCCGCCATGATGTTGCCCCAGATGGCGTTCTTCCGGGCGTCCGTGTGGCTCGTGCCCGCATCGTTGTCCGGCCGCAGCGAGAGCCGCGCGTCTCCCGGCTCGTCGCAGGCCACCACCCAGGGACGTCCCGCGTCCTCCGAGCGGTCGATGTAGTCCTTGGTCATCGCGAACATGTCGGTGAAGTCCGACGCATTCAATTGGAGCGAGAAGCCGGTGAGCTTCGAGCCGCTGCCGAGCAGGTCGTAGTGGTTCGAGCCGTTGTGGATGACGATCGGGTGCTTGTACGGATCGTTGTCGTAAAAGTACTGCGCCCAGGCCTTCTTCTGTGTCGAACTCGCATCGTTGACCTCCTCGCCCAGGTTCCAGTTCAGGCCGAGGTGATGTCCGAAGCGCGCGATCAACTCGCGGTAGTAGAGCTTGCGCTGGTTGCCCGTCTCCCCGCCGTCGAGCAGCAGCTCGTTCTCGGTCTCCTGGGTCTTGAAGTTGAGGTGCATCCCCTTGCGGGTGCCGTGCTCGAAGATGGTTTCCCACTGGTCGAGCTTGGAGACGTCCATCCGCGTCCGCTCGCTGTAGCTCGTGTAGGGGAAGACGTTCTTGTCGTCCCCGTCGATGTTCAGGGTCAGGAAGGAGAAGGCGTTGAGCCCCTCCGAAGCCAGGTAGTTGATCGCGCCGATCAGGCCTTTGCCCTTGCCGCCGCCCCAGGTCGGATCACCCGTTTGCCAATCGGCCGCGTGCGGTGCCCAGGTCTTGATCAAGGTGTCGCCTTGACCATCGGTCTTGAAGTCGCCGTCGAAGTCCGCGTAGGCGAGCAGGTTCTCCGGCGCATCGACCCCCTGCTTCATGAAGTACTCGCCGGTACCTGCAAACCGCAGGTGATGCTTGCCCGCGTATTCCAGGCGTCCCTTGCTGCGGAAGTCCGTGCCCGCCTTGTCGCTCGCCGCGATGCTGAAGTTGCCGCTGTCGCCGTCGAAATAACCGGCGCTCGCTCCCGCCGTGGGGCCGGGAGTGGTGGCCACGTTCGATCCGCTGCGGAAGGAGGCCGCGTAGGTCCAGACTCCCGTCTCGTCCGGAGCGAAGTGAGCCCGCCAGACGTTCCCCGAACTCGCGGAGGTGTTTCCCGCATTCCCGTCCGCCGCGAAGTAGCCGGGAACCACGTAGGTTTTGCCGGTGCCGGGATGGGAGAAGGTGACGTTGAGACGGTAGTCGGTGAACGGATTCGGGGTGGCGCTCTCGCTCGTCGTCGGGCCGGCGAAGTTCAGCGTGACCTTGTGCCACTTCTTCAGCTCCCCGGTGATCTGCGCGGTGCCGCCGCTGTCCGGCAGCACGAAGGCGGAGACCTCGTCGCTCGCGGCGTTGCCCGCGTTGTCCGTCGCCCGGTAGCGGAACACGTAGGTGCCCTGCACCAGCCCGGATGCCGTGAGGTTCGCGCTGCTCGCCCCGGCAAGCGTGGCGGTGTTCGGGCCGCTGACCTGCGTCCACAGGTGCGAGGCGATGCTGCCGTCCGTATCGCTCGCGCTGCCGCTGAAACTCACGCTGGAAGTCGGCAGCACGATCGTTTTGTCCGCCCCCGCATTTACGATCGGAAGTCCCGAACTGGCGCTGTCGATCACCGTGAAGACGACCGAGAGGGGCGTTCCCGCGGTGCCGGTGCCGCCGGACTGTGTGTATGGCGTGCCCGTCAGCGTGTGGGTGCCAAGCGCCGGCACCCAGGCGGTGTAGTCCACCCCGCCGACGTCGCCGTTGATGGCGTAAGGCGGCCCGCTCTCGGTGCGCAAATTGCTGTTGTCGTCGTAGGAGAACCGCACCGAGCCGACCGGATAGGGCGAGGTCTCTGCCCTCACGCTCAGGTTCGGTGTCACCGCCAGGTCGATCGTCATGCCCGTGGTCATCGGGCCGATGTCCAGATCGGTGTCCGCATTGATCAGCACCAGCGCCGTGACCGCCTGCCCGCTGGTGCCGGAGGCGTTCACCGTCACGATCGCATCGTCGGAAGCCGTCAGCCCGCTGTTGTCCGTCACCGTCAGGCGGAAGACATAGGTCCCCTGGACCAGCCCGGATGCCGTGAGCGTCGCCGTCGTCTGGCCCGAACGCGCCGCCGTGTTCGGCCCGGAAACCTGCGTCCAGGCGTAGCTCGAAATCGATCCGCCCGTGTCCGTGCCGGAACCGCTGAGCACCACCGACGAAGTCGGCAGCGTGATCACCTTGTCCACCCCGGCGTTCGCCACCGGCGCACCCGAGGCGGCGGAAACCGTCACCGTCGCATCGTCGGATGCCGTCAGCCCGCTGTTGTCCGTGACGGTGAGGCGGAAGACATAACTGCCCTGCACCAGCGACGAAGCCGTGAGATTGGCCGTCGCGTTTCCTGCCAAACCCGCCGTACTTGGACCGGAAACCTGCGTCCAGGCGTAGCTCGAAATCGAGCCGCCGGTATCGGTCCCGCTGCCGTTCAGCACCACCGAGGAAGTCGGCAGCGTGATCGCCTTGTCCTCGCCCGCGCTCGCCACCGGCAGGCCGGTTGCCCCGGTCACCGTGACCACCGCGTCGTCCGCCCCGATCATCCCGCTCTCGCTGTAAACCCGGAGCCGGAACACGTACGTGCCCTCGATCAGGTTGGACGCCGTGAAGTTCAGCGTGCTCTCTCCGGCGCGCGTGGCCCAGCTCGGGCCCGAAAGCTGGCTCCACAGGTAAGCGTGGATCGCCCCTTCCGGATCCGTCCCGGTGCCGCTGAGCGACACCGAGTTGCCCGGCAGGGTCACCGTCTTGTCCACGCCCGCGTTCACCACCGGCGCATTCGCCGCGGGGGCCACGGTCACCGTCATGTCGTCGTAGCCGCTCAGGCCGCTGTTGTCCGTGACCGTCAGGCGGAATCTGTAGGTGCCATGCGCCAGATCGGAAACGGTCGGGCTCGCCACGTAGCTCGAAGACCATGCCACCGGCGCGGGCCCCGCGACCTGGTCCCACTTGTACCCCGTGATCGAGCCGCCGCTATCGCTGCCGCTGCCGGACAGCGCGAGGGAATTCGTGGGAAGCGTGATCGTGCGGTCCGTCCCCGCGTTCGCCACCGGCGTGCCGGCCGGAAGCTGGTTGATCACCGTGAAATTGATCGTCACCGGCGTGCCGGCCGTGCCGCCGCCCGCAGCCCCGGAGTAAGGCGTCACGGTCAGCGTGTGATTCCCCGGTGCCGGCGTCCACGGCAGGTAATCGTCCCACACGTTGTCTCCGCCGATGGTGTAAGGCGCGAGGCTGTCCACCTTGAAGCCGGCATTGCCGTCGAGATTGAAACGCACCGAACCGATGACGGACGGTGCCGCGTCCGCGCGCAGGTTGAGGTTCGGCCCCATCGTCGCAAGGTTGATCGTCGCGCCGTCGGTCAGCGCGAAGGCGTCGTTGTCGGTATCCGCATTCACCAGCATCACGCGGGAGATCGCGGGTGTCGTGCTCCCCGCCGTGTTCAGCGCGGATTCCGGCATCGCCGTGCTCTTCGCGCTCGTGTCCACGATGGTCGAACGCCGCAGCACGATCCGGTCGAGGTTGAATTTGATCGAGCGCCCGGAGACCGTGAGCTGGTACGTCGAGCCCGCGGTGAAATTATAAACCGGCCAGCGCTTGTTCGTCCCCGCGTCCAGCAGGTTCGCCCAGCCCCAGCTCGTGGGGGATCCGCCGTACATCTTCGTGCTCGTCGTCAGCAGGCTCTTGGGCGCGTCGTCCATGTGGTCCGTGCCCGCATTCGGCCCCGGGCCGAAGTCCGTGCCGCTCAGCGTCTCCATCTTGACGTAGCAATCGTTGTTCTTGTCGCTCGGCGCCCCGTCCAGACGCGCCCGCGCCCGCAGATGGAGGTGGTAGTAGCCGCTCTGGTTGATCTTGAACTTGTAGGTCAGCGGCGTCTTCGGATTGCCGCCGTTCGAGGAGTTCCCCTGGAATTCGAGGTGGGCTTCCTGCACCGCGCGGTCCACGTAGTTCGTCTCTCCCGGCGTGTAGAGTTCCCACCGGTCGGTGCCGCTCCCCAGCGAGGCGGGCGTCCGCTCCGCTTCCATCACCACGATCCCTCCGGATTCCTGGTAAACGTCATTGGGCCCCACCGCGGCGGTGGCGACCGAGATCAATCCGGCTAAGGCAAACAAGGCTCCAAGTGGCGACATGAGCTATGTAAGTTTTATATGAAATTCAGGATTTATGAAATGAACGGGCGCGAAATCGCCCCGGGGGATATCCAAGGGGGCGGACCACTTTCACAGACCTGCGGCAGGGGATCGCCGGAGTAGGCGTCTGTGCAAAGTAAAGACCCGTAATTACCCCGAATCCCGATCATCCGCGAGGAAAAAAGACTAACATAGCTGATGGTTCACCGCGTGTATCTTCGTAACTAACCATTCGCGCAGGATTGTCTCACGGTCCCTCGATTCGGTAAAAGCCACTGAACGCCAGCGGATTGGGGTCTTCCCACCGCAAGCTTCCGTCCGCCGCCGCCCGCACCGAGGCGACCGTCTCCCACTCCGCGAGATCCGGGGAGCGCCGGATCGAATACAGCATGCCCGGCACCCCGCTGAACTCCAGCTCCGGCCCCGGAGGAGACGAAAAATCCATCCGGGGCACCCCCCCTTCCAAGCCGTCCGAAGGTACCACGGCGATTTCCAGCACCGCGGAAGTGAAGCCCCCGCGACCGTCCTCCACTACGAAGGTGAATTGGTCGCCTCCCAGAAAATCGATCGGCGGCGTGTACGTCAGCACCTCTCCCGCGATGACCACCTCTCCGCCCTCCGCCGTGCTCCCGCCGCCAGCCACCACCGAGACGGGATCCCCGTCGGGATCGGAAGCCCCCGCGAGCAATTCGGAAAAGGAGATCACCAAGGGCAAGTCCTCCACGATCGCCGCACGGAAGCCGTTCGCCACCGGCGGCGAGTTGGGCACGGTGGTGACGAGCAACCGCGGACGGTCCCCCGCAACCTCATACTCCTTCGAGGCGAAAATCGACTCCTCCCCGTCCGGCGCGTCCTCAAGCACAAAGGTGTAAACCCCCGGCCCCGTGACGTGGTGCCCGAGCTCGAACCCGGTCCTCATGCCCGCGCCCGTAGGCCCCGTGAAGCCCGCGAGCATGACCCCCTTTTCCGGCGGCACATCGAGCGAGTCTTCGCTCCAATCGTCGGAAGCCCCCGCATAGAGCCGCAGCGAGACGTTCCCGCCGTCCTCCGTGCCCGCCCCGGTCAATTCCAGCACCACCCCCTCCGGCACCTCCGCCAGGCCGGAAAGATCGAACTTCAGATAGCTTCTCCGCACCCGGCTGCCCTCTTCCACCCGCAGCACCTCGGCATCCACCGCCACCCCGTCGTCCAGGTACGCGTCATCCACCGGCGCGAATTCCAGTTCCCTCCCGCCCTCCGGCTGGCTCACCAGCACCGTCACCTGGTCGGAAACGCTGAACTCCGTGTCGCTCACCGTGAGGCCGAGCACATAAGCCCCCGGGGCCGTGAAGGTGGCCACGGTCGTCGCCGTGTTCGTCCCGGAGAAGGCGACCGCCGCCGGCCCGGAAACCAGCTCCCAGGTCCGCGTCAGCGAAAACACATCCGGCAATCCGTCGTCGCTGGCGCTGCCGTTCAGGGTGACCTCGACCGCACCGGCCTGAAGGAAAGCCGACTTGTCCGGCCCCGCGCTCACCTGCGGCGGGTGGTTCGTCCAGCTCCCTCCTCCCGTCGATTGCACTAGCACGATCCAGTCCTCGGCGGGAGAATCCGGAGGCTCGCCCAAGGCCGCCCAAGTCCCCGCTTCCAAGACCGAACCTTCCGTCACCGCGCCGCCCGTGCGCGGGTTGAACCACTTCGTGGTGAAGGTCCCCGTCACCTCGCTCAGGTCGAGGGTGTGCGCGCCTCCGTCCCGGAGCTGGACCAGATAGCAATTCCCGATCTTCGCCAGACAACGGTTCCCGTTGTCACCTCCACCGCTGACCAGCTCGTTGTGGTTCCCCATCTCCTCGAAGGGAAAGCGGTTCGCCTCGAAGAACTCCAGCGCATGCCGGCAGTTGTCCCAGAAGACATCCCGGCTGCGGAAATCCTGCAGCGTCATGTCCGACTCCGGATAATCGTAGCCGAAGTAAAATTCGCAGCCCGCCCCGCCGGCCATGATCGTCGCCCACAAGCCGTCCCGCCGCGCATCGCGGTGGCTGGTCCCCGGATCGCTGTCCGGTCGCACGCTGCCCCGCGAATCCCCCGGCTCGTCGCAGGCCACCACCCACGGCCGCCCGAAATCCGCCGAACGGCTCACGTACCGGCGGACCTGGGAAAAGGTGTCGCTGAAGTCGGCCTCGTTCATCTGCAGCGAGAAGCCCGTGAGCTTCGAGGCCTCGCCCATCATCTCGAAGTGGCTCGCCCCGTTGTGGATCACGATCGGGTGCCCGTACGGATCCTGGTCGTGGAAGTACTGCGCCCATGCTGCCTTCTGCGAGAGCGAGGCATTGTTGGTCTCCTCGCCCAGGTTCCAGTTCAGCGCGAGGTGGTGGCTGAAGCGCGCGATCAGCTCGCGGTAGTACAGCTTGCGGCGGTCGCCCAGGTTGCCGTTGTCCAGCAGCAGCTCGTTCTCCGTCTCCTGCGTCTTGAAGTGCAGGTGCATCCCCATCCGCGTGCCGTGCTCGAAGACCACCTCCCACTGGTCGAGCCGCGAGACGTCCATCCGCTCCCGTTCGTCGTAGTTCACGTACGGGAAGACGTTCCGGTCGTCCCCCTCGAGGTTCATCGTCAGGAAGGAGAAGGAGTTCAGCCCTTCGGAGGCCAGGTAGTTGATCGCGCCGATCAAGCCCTTGCCCTTGTCGCCCTGCCATACCGGATCGTTCTCGTGCCAATCGGCGATGTGCGGCGCGTAGGTCTTCACCAGTTCGTCTTCCTCGCCATCCGTCTTGAAGTCGCCGTCGAAGTCCGCATAGGAGAGCAGGTTTTCCGGCGAGTCCGTGCCCGCCTTCATGAAGTAGCGCCCCGTCCCCGCATGGCGGAGGTGATGCTTGCCGACGTATTCGAGCCTGCCCTTCGCGCGCATGTCCCGGCCGGTCTTGTCGCTCGGTCCCACCAGGAAGGCCCCGCTCGCCCCGTCGAAATGCCCGGCGCTCTCACCTGCCAGCGGATCTTCGCGGGTCGCGACATCCTCGCCCGTCCGGAACGAAGCCGTCCAGGTCCATTCGCCCTCCGCATCCGGGGCCAGATGCACCCGCCACACATTCCCCGCCTCCGCGGAAGTGTTCGCCGCATTGCCATCCGCGGCGAAATAGCCGGGCACCCGGTAGGTTCTGCCACTCGCCGTGTGCGTGAAGCTCACATCCAGCCGGTAGTCGCTGAAGGGATTCGGCGTCGCCGTCTCCGCGGTCTGTGGTCCCGTGTAGTCGATCGTGATCTTGTGCCAGGTCTTCAACTCGCCGGAAGGCGGCTGCACGGTACCTTCCTGGCCATCCGCCATCGGCGATAGCAACAACACTCCCGCCCATGCCGCGAATATGGCACGGGATGATCGGGCGGGATCGAGCCGGGGGACTCGATGGAAAAGGGGGAGCATCGACCTTTGGGGGAGAAGAAACCGGTCACCGCCGCTGCGGGAATCGTGCCGGATGTTCGGGAGCGGGGAGATTTCCCCTGAAACCCAGCGCGATCAAGCAGCGAAACCCATGAATCCCCGCACCGGCACCGGCTCCTCCAAATGGCATTTTGCACGAACCGCAGCCCGGTTCGGGCAGCCGTTCCAATGTCCCGCGGGAACTGCGTCCCACCGTTCCAATGTCCCGAAGGGACTACGTCCCAAAGCCCGGGGTTGCGAGGCGACGAGCTACCCCGGGGAAGATCGGCACCTGACCCTACCTCGAAAGAGGTTGTGGCCGTGAATGTCCTCTCCACTCCCGCCATCGACAATCGCGAGATGGGCTCGTTAGCTTACGCGATGAAACATCTCCTTCTCGCGCTCCTTTTCCTGCCGTCGCTCGCCCACGGTGAATACCTCGAAATCCGTAAGGTGGTGCCGGCGACCCCCGGTGCCAAAACCTAGCCGACTCACCCCTCCGGCGAGCGGTTCGTGTCCGTCGCCCGCCACAGGTACCACGCCGCTACCGACCGATGCGGCCGGAACCTTTCCCCGAGTGCCTGCAACTCCTTCGGCGTGGGGAGATCCGGTAACCCGTAGGCGATCTTGTATCCGGTCCGCACGCCGTAGTCGTCCACCGGCCACACGTCCGGCCGACCCAGCGTGAAGATCAGCAGCATCTCCACCGTCCAGCGCCCCACGCCGCGCACCTGGGTCAGCCGTGCGACGATCTCCTCATCGCTGAGCAGCGCGATTGCCTTCGACCCCGGCACCACGCCGGAGAGCGTCTTCTCCGCGATGTCGCGGATCGCCGCCGCCTTCGCCCGCGAGAACCCCGCTCCACGGAGCTGCTCGTCCGTCACGGTCGCCAGACCTTTCGCACTCGGGAAGCGGCCGCCGGGGAAGAGCTTCTGGAACCGCCCGAGGATCGTCGCCGCGGCCTTGCCGTTGAGCTGCTGGTGGGCCACCGCGCTGACCAGCGTTTGGAAGGGCGAGCGCGCGGCCTTCACCTCCAGCACGCACGGCCCCACCCGGCGGATCAGCGCCTTCATGGAAGGACAGGATTTCTGCAGGTGGGCGATGGCCGGCGCGTGGTTCGGGGACATGGCGGGAATCCGGACAGGAGATTCGCCACTCACCGCGGAACCGCAAGTCCCCCGGTGGGGGCTGCCGCGAACTTGTCCCAACAATCTTCTTCCCATCTTTCCCGGTGCCGGATCATATCACCGGACCATGAGAAAACTTGCCATCGGAACATTGCTCGGCGCGGGGCTGGCGCTCAGCTCCTGCGGGAAAAAGTCGGAATCCGGCGGCGGTGCCGCCACCGTGGAAGAGGCGAAGTCCAATTCCCACGTGCTTGCGGAAAAGACCGGCAAGTTCCCTGCCAAGGGCAGCTCCCACACGCATGAAAGTTCCGGCGAAATGAAGGGCGCCAAGATGAACGTCGAAGCCGCCGGCCAGAAGATGGAAGGCCTCATGAGCCGCAGCGAGAGCAGCGTGGAGAAGTGGGAATTCCTCGCCGACAACAAGGCGCGCCGCACGCTCGAGAGCAAGTCCACGACCGGTGCCGTGACCATGGCCGGCCAGGACCAGCCGATGCCCGAGGAAAAGGACGCGCTCGTCGGCGTGCCCGTGATCGTCGAAGTGAAGGATGGCAAGAAAGTCGCCACCCTCGAAACCGGCACCCCCGATGCCGAGCAGGCCAAGGCGCTCGAGAAGCTCAACAAGTCGTTCCAAGAAGACAGCGATTTCGCGATGTACGGCGATACCCCTCGCAAGGTCGGTGACAAGTGGACGGTGGACCCCAAGGCCCTCGGTGCCTTCGGCGAGGCCAAGGATCTGAAGGGCGACTACACCGTCGAGTTTGTTGAAATCAAAGACTTCCAGGGAACCCCCTGTGCCGTCCTCAAGTCGGTCTTCGATGTCTCGGGCACGACCGAGGCCGAAGGCGAGGGCGGGCCCTCAATGACCGTGAAGATCAAGGGCGAGGCGACCTCGCATCGATCCCTCGCGGACAAGGTGGACCTCGATGCCCAGATCACCACCACCATGACGATGGAAGGCAGCCCCTCTCCCCAAGTGAAGATGAATGTGGAAGGTCCCTTCAACCTTCACCAGAAGATCACCGTCAAGAAACCCTGAGCCTTCGGGTTTTCGTTGTCCAAAGCGCCCGCCGGGAGATCCGGCGGGCGCTTTCTTACAAGGAGGGGGTGCGTCTCGCGCCCCTTTGTATTTTCGAGATGTTAGGGTCGTTCCTCGCCGTCCCGTCATCGAAACAACAACCTCAAGCTGTTCAGCACCACGATCACCGTCGATCCCTCGTGCCCCAGCACCCCGATCGGCAGGGGGATCCTCGACCCCAGCGCCGCCAGTCCCAAAAATACCACCACCCCCAGCGAGATGGCCACATTCTCCCGGATGATCCGCCGGCACCTCCGGCTCAGCCGCAGCGCATCCACGATCCGCTCCAGCCGGTCATGCGTCAGCACGATATCCGCCTGCTCCAGCACCGCATCGCTGCCGCGCAGGCCCATGCCGATCGAGATGTCCGCGGCTGCCAGGCTCGGCGCGTCGTTCACGCCGTCACCCGCCATCGCCACCGTTTCGCCCTCCGCCCGCCATTGCTTGATCGCCTCCACCTTGTCCTCCGGGTGCAGCCCCGCGCGGTAGTCGCCCAATCCGAGTTCCTTCGCGATCAGCGCCGCGGATTCGGGGCGGTCTCCCGTCAGCATCGTCACGCGGATCCCTTCCTCTTCCAGCTCCCGGATCAGCGGTGCCGCTTCCGCCCGCGGTGCATCGCGGAGCAGAAGCCGCCCTCGCAAATCTCCCGCCGCGACCAGCACTTCCGTCAAGCCCGGCTCCGGATCCGGCAGCGCCGTGAGCCACTCGTCTCCCGGAAACATCGCCCGCCTTCCCTGCCGCGCCGCGACACCATCGACCTTTCCTGACAGCCCCTGACCCGCCAGCGACTCGAATTCGCTCACCTCGCGTCGCACCGGTAGCCTCCGCCGCAGCGCCTCCTTCACGATCGCCCGCGACAGGGGATGCGTGGAATTCGCCGACAGCGCGGCGGCGATCCCGAGCAGCTCGTCCTCGCGCCCCGCTACCGATGCCTCGCTGGACAGCAGCTCCAGTTCGCCCTTTGTCAGCGTGCCCGTCTTGTCCACCGCCAGCCGCTGGATCATCGCGAGATTCTCCAGCGCCACCCCGCCCCGGAAGAGGATGCCCCGCCGTGCCCCCGCGGCGATCCCGGCGAGGATCGCGCTCGGAATGGAGATCACCAGCGCACAGGGCGAGCACACCACCAGCAGCGTCATCGCCCGGTAGAAGGCGGAGGGCGCCTCGTCCCGGCTGAAGAAGGCAGGTGTCCCTGCTCCGAAGTGCCACCAGAGGAACATCGCCAGCGCCAGCCCCAGGATGCCGAGCGTGTAGCCGGTGCCGAACCGGTCGGTGAACCGCTGCGAGGGCGCCTTGCTTGCCTGGGCCTCCCGGATCAGGCGGATGATCCGGGCGTGCGCGCTGTCCCCCGGTGCCCGGTTCACCCGCGCCTCGAGCACCCCCCAGGTATTCAGCGTCCCGCCGAAGACCGTTTCACCCGGGCCCTTGTCCACCGGGATCGACTCGCCTGTCAGATTCGATTCGTCCGCCGCGCTTTCCCCTGAAGTCACCAGCGCGTCCGCCGGGAATTGTTCTCCCGGCAGCACCCGCACCGTCATGCCGGCCGCCAGGTCCCTCACCGGGATCTCCCGCGTGGTCCCGTCCGGCTGCACCACCAGCGCCTGCTTTGGCGCTTCCCGGAATAGACTGCGGATCTCGCGTTCCGTCCGCGCCATCGCCATCGCCTCCAGCGCCCCGCTCAGCGAAAAGAGAAACAACAGCGCCGCACCCTCCCACCACGCGCCGATGATCGCCGCCCCGACCGCCACCGCCAGCATCAGGAAATCGATATCCAGACGGAAGCGCCGCAGCTTGCCGAAGGTATTGAGCGCCGTCTCCCACCCGCCGGCGAGATAGGCCATCGCGTAGAGCCCCAGCGCCAGCTCCGGCGGCGCGGTCGTCCGCTGCAGCATCACCCCGGCCGTGGTGGCCAGCCCGCAGACAATCGCGGAGCCGAGCAGCCACGGCCACCGCGGCTGCTCCTGGTCATGAGCTTGATTGTTCAAGGGTCAGCGGAGCATGTTAGACGCTCGCCCGCGGAACGCCATGGAATAGTCGCAAATGCGCGGACAAAGCCATGAGACGCTCCGACCCCCCGTCAACGGCCGCGCTGTTCCCCAAGGAGGGGGTGCGTCCCGCGCCCCACCTCCACCAGGTAGGGCGCGGCGGCCCGCCGCGCCGTGGCTCGCGGCACCAGCCGCACCTGAATCTTCCGCCTCACCTCTCTCCCCAAAGACCGCCCCCCCAAGAACGGCAACGCCGTTCCCCAATAAAGCCCGGGGTTTGCCGACGCAGGAGGCTACCCCGGGTTAGCCCGGAGTCAGTATCCAACCTCAACGAGGTTGCCTAAGTCCCCCTGAAATCTTGAGCACGGCATCCCGGAATGCAGCCCCCGGATCTCAAGCCGAAGGATACTTCTCAAACCGTGGCAGCGCGGAATACAATTGATCCCA
>CAMLOZ010000024.1 GCA_946481625.1 uncultured Haloferula sp.
CATGGTGGTGTTCACGGTCGGCGAGATGATCGCGCTGCCGGTGAACAGCAGTTACATGGCGGGCTTGGCTCCGGATGCGATGCGGGGACGGTATCAGGGAGTGATGTCGATCTCGTGGAGCACGGCGACGATGATCGGGCCTTCGCTGGGGATCACCTTGTACCAGGCGAGTCCGACTCTTTTGTGGGCGGGCACCTTCGTGTTGGCGCTGGTGGCGGCGGGGCTGACCTTGGCGGGAGGCCGGGTGGGAAAGAGCGGGATTCCCGTCGGGGAGGTGCGGCGGGCGGAGCCGTGAGGCGGAGGGTTGTGAGCCGGCTCCATCGGAAGCAGGGATGATCACGATGAGGCGGCATTGCCGGAGCCCACGAGATCAGCCGATCAACTTCGCGACATCCTCCTCGCCGATCACCCTGACGCCGAGCTTCTCCGCCTTGTCCCTTTTCGAGCCACCGCCTTCACCGGAGAGCAGGTAGTCGGTGTTCGCCGACACCGATCCCGAGACCTTGGCTCCCTTCGATTCGAGATAGCGTTTCATCGCATCTCGATCCATCGAGAGGGTGCCGGTGATCACGAAGGTTTTTCCGGCGAGAGGCATTTCCGAGAGATCGGCTTCCGCCGGTTTGGGCAGGTAGTTCTCGGATTTCGGGTTGATCCCGAGTTCGGCCATGCGCTCCAGCACATGCTTACCGCCGTCGGACTCGAAGAAGGCGAGCACGGACTCCGCCACGACTTGGCCGACATCCGCGGAAACCTTGTAGCCCGCGATGCTCCTCTTGAGCTCGGCGGCTTCGGCCTTGAGGGCCGCGTGGGCGGTCTTTCTCTCCTTCTTTTCTTCCTCGTTCGCCGGAGGGTTCTCCTTGTTGGCCGGAGAGATCCGCTTGGCTTCCGCCTCCTTCGTGGCGCTTGCGTGGATCGCCCTGAGGATGGGAGAACATTCGACCGTTCCTCCAGCGATGTGCGCGAGGTCCCGCAGCGACCCGTGAAGCCGCGCCAACTCCTTCGCCGCCGATTCCCCGACTTGCCGGATTCCCATGGCAAAGAGCCAGCGGTCGAGCGGCTTGTCGCGGGCCCGCTCGAGCGCCTCGATCACCTTGCCCGCGTTCTTCTCGCCGAGGCGTCGCGGTTCCTCGTCCGTGCCCAGATTCAGCGTGGTCAGGGTCCCGGCGGTCAGGGTGAAGAGATCAAGGGGAGTCCGGCACAGGCCGCGGTTCACCAGAGCTTCCGCCACGATGCCGCCGACGGCTTCGATGTCCAAAGCCTTGCGCGAGGTGAACTGCCGGATCTTCGAAACCGCCTGAGCCGGGCACTCGAAGTTCGTGCAACGCCACGCGACGAACCCTTCCTCCTTCGAAACCGGACCGCCACAGGAGGGGCATTTGCCGCCGATGTGGTCGAGCAGCGAGAAGGGTTTCGAATCCGCCGGCCGCTTCTCCGGAACAACCCTCACCACCGCCGGGATGATCTCGCCCGCCTTCTCGATCACCACCGTATCGCCGATCCGCACATCCTTGCGCTGGATCTCCTCCTCGTTGTGAAGTGTCGCGCGGGAGACCGTGGTCCCCGAAACGAAGACCGGTTCCAACTCCGCCACCGGTGTCAGTACACCGGTGCGTCCCACCTGGATGGTGATGTCCTTGAGGAGGGTTTCCTTCTGTTCCGGCAGGAACTTGTAGGCGGCGGCCCAGCGGGGTGCGCGCGAGGTGTAGCCCAGCTTGTCGCGCTCGGCGCGGTCCAGCACCTTCACCACCGCGCCGTCCGTGCCATAGCCGAGGTCGTGCCGTTCGACGTCGATCTCGCGTACCGCTTTCAGCAGTTCATCGAGCGTGTTCGCGATCCGCACCGGCTGATTGCGCGGGATTCCCATCGCGTCTAACAAATGGTGGAAGTCGGCTTCCGATTCCAGTGCCGGGCCCTCGTAGGCCCCCAGCCCGTGGGCCAGGAAGGCAAGGGGACGCTTGGCCACGAGCTTGGGATCGAGCTGCTTGAGCGCGCCCGCGCTGGCATTGCGCGGGTTCACGAAGGTCGGCAGTCCCGCCTCGTCGCGCTCCGCGTTCATCGCCGCGAATGCCTCGTTCGGCATGTAGATTTCACCGCGGACTTCGAGGAGAGGGGGGAAGTTCCCCGTCAATGACAGCGGTATGGAGCGAATCGTCCGCACGTTGTTGGTGATATCGTCTCCCGTTGTTCCGTCGCCGCGGGTGGCCGCGTAGGACAGGGCGCCGTCGCGATAGACCAGCGATACCGCCACGCCGTCGATCTTCGGCTCCACCGTCACCGCCACGGCTTCGCGGCCCAGGTTCTTTTGAAGGCGGCGGTAGAAGTCGATCAGCTCGGCTTCCGGAACCTCGGCATCCTTGAGCTCGAAGACATCGTCGATGCTGAGCATGCGGACCAGATGCCGCACTTGCTTGAAGCTGTCCAAGGGCTCGCCGCCCACGCGTTTCGTGGGTGAGTTCGGATCGTCGAATTCGGGATGCTTCTTTTCGAGGTCTTCGAGTTCGCGATAGAGCTTGTCGTATTCCGCATCGGAGATCTCCGGCGCGGCATCCGTGTAATAGAGCCGGTTGTGGTGCTCGAGATCGGAGCGGAGCTGGTGGATGCGTTCTTCGATTCCGGCCATGCAGGTGTTGAATAGATCGTCCATCAGAGCAGCGGGAAAACAAAAGGTTTTCGGGAAAGGCGGACGCTCATTCGATCTTACCCGCCCGCGAGGGAGGATAAACGATGCGGTCGGCGGAATGCGTCACGGCAGCGATCGGGAAAGGCCCGAAGTAGCGGCTGTCCAGACTGTTCCCATGGTTGTCGCCCAGAGTGAACACCGAACCCGCCGGAACCTCGAGGGGGTAGCTCAGAACTGTAAAGCGGGGATCTCTCCCCTTCGCCGGAGTCGCACGCAAGCCGCCCCGTTCCGGCAGGCGCTCGCCGTTCACCACCAGCTCGCCATCGATCAGCTCAATCCTGTCGCCCCCCAGAGCTACCACCCGCTGAACGAAGCGGCTGCGGAGGGAGGCGTGCGCCTTGTCCGCCCGGAAGACGATCACGTCGCCCCGCTTGACCGTTCGTTCGGGCTTGAGGATGCCCGTCGCCAGGACCCGATCGCCCGCTTGGATGGTGGGAGACATCCCGCCCGTGGGCACGTGGTAGAGCTTGGCCGCTCCGGTCAAAACCAAGGCAAGAATCAGCGTTCCCACCAGGGAACAAGCTACGCAGAACAAGAAAAACAGTTTCCGCCGGGTCATTCCGATCTCCTGGGTGTGTGCCGCCGTTGTCTCAAGCCGTCATCGCCATCGCGGCGGGGGGCCGCTAATCTTCCGCGTCCTTCTTCCGCACGATTTCGTCCAGCGGCACGGGCCCCATCGCCCACTCGTCGGAGAGCACGCGCAGGATCTCGAACTGGCGGTTTTCGCTGTCGGGATGATGGCGGATCTCCAGAATCATCCGCTGCAAGGAACTGCGAATGGTATCCCCGGCGCGGACTTCGGCCCTGGTCGCGATCACGGCGTCCAAAGCTACGTGCCCGGCACTGCCGCGCGGCACGTAGCCGAACATCAGTTGCTCGCTGTCCGGAGAGGCGAGGCCGTAGCATGCCCACTGGCGGTCGTCTTTGAAGCGGCTGTTGTAGTAGACGTCGGCCGAGACATAGAAGCAGACGCGGGCGTCCACCGGCTTGCCGGAAAGGAGCTGGTCCATGCCCACGCTCAGATACCTGTCGAAGCCGTCGAAATCGACCCGCCATTGTCCCGTCTCGTCCGGCGAGAGGAGCGCCAGGCGATTGCGGGCGCCCTCGAAGGTGACCAGCACGCCTTCCAATTGCAGGCAACGGCTTCTCATGGTGTTGAGATAGCGCACGCTCTTGACCGCGCCGTCCTGCTGTTCCAGGCCAGCCAGCTTCGCGAGGATGAGGGGGGTCTGCTGGTGGCTCTTGCGGATCAGCGGCGCGAGCGCCTCCGGCGTGCGGGCTTTCAGGAGGGAGCGCACGGTGTCCTCCAAGACCTCCGGCGCTGGTGCCGGCTGTTCGGGGATCTCGGCACCGGTTGCGACGGTGGCCGGAGCAACGGCGGCGCGCGCTGCATTCTGATTCCGCTTCGCGCTCACGAAAGCCCAAGCGGCCAGACCAGCCACGACAAGCCCGCAAAGGAGCAGGAATACCGCCAGCCCGGTGGAAAGATTGATCCGCTTGTCGATCCCGTCGATGGCGGTGACTTTGCTGGTGCGGCGTCCGTGACCGGATGAGCCACCATCCCGGAATCGCGAGACGCGCCCGATCGACGGCGCATCGCCGAGTTCCCGCGACGGCTTGGCGGGGCGATGGCGGAAGGGATCCTGGGAGGAGCTCATGGGGAAAAACGGTCAGCGGGGATAAATCGTGATCCGGTAAGGATCGTAGCGGTCGTCCGGACGGAAGAGCCAGCCGGGATTGCGGTTCACCACTTCGTAGCCGGTCAGCATGAACTCCGGCAGGAACTGGTTGCTGTTCGGATCGTAGGCATCCTTGCCGGTGAAGTAGCCGTTGAGCTTGTATTCGTAGTTGTTATCGAAGCCGTAGCGCTGGCCGTCCGGCCCGTTTTCGTGGAAGCGGTCGGGCGAGCGTTTCTTGTCCTCGCGGAAGATCACCAGCTTCGCCTTGTCCCAGGATTGCTTCGGGCGGCGGACATAGCCCCAGAAGCGGGTTTTCTGCACGTAGTAGCGGCGGCCGTAGAAGAAATCGCCGGACGGCTCGGAGGCGATCGCGGCCTTCCGTTCCTCGACCGCAGGCCCGCCCATGTTGCCGCCGCCCATGGTTCCCGCGCATTGGCAGAGGACCGTGGCTCCCAGAATGACAAGTCCCCGCGAAATCAGGCGCATAGGCGGCGAGGCTAAGGACGGGCACGCGGGGTCCGCAAGTGTCAATGCCCTCCCCGCAAATCCGCTTGCAAATTAGTACGCCCATGAGTACCTCCGGCGCCCCGCGGCGACCGCAGGAACCGGATCTTCCAAGGAAAACATGAAGTTGGCGAACCTCCTCACCCCCGACAGGATCATCCTCGAGATGGCCGCGGGGGAGCACTGGCCGGCGATCGTGGAACTCATCGATCATCTGGTGGCGGCGTCCTCGCTCGATCCGGCCCTGCGCGACGAGGTGCTCGCGGCGCTCAAGATCCGGGAGGAGCAGGTCAGCACCGGTGTCGGGCACGGCGTGGCCATCCCGCACGCATTCTCCGACAAGCTGGACAAGGTGGTGGCGGTCTTCGGCCGGTCAAAGGAGGGCATCGATTTCGAGGCGCTCGACCAGCGTCCGGTGCACTTCGTCATCCTCTTCCTCGTCCCGAAACGGGACTATCACCTGCACCTCCAGACCCTCGCGGCAATCGCGAAGATGTTCACCAACGTGGAAATCCGGCGACGATTGGCCTCCGCCAAGGAGCATCAGGAGATCCTCGATATCTTCGCCGGCAAGTCCTCGAAGGCCGCGGCGAACGGGGCATCCTGAAGCCCGGGCCGCATTTCCTCCGCGAAGGGTGCGATCCGTTCCTTTTTCCCGCTTGGCCTCTCAAGCGACATTGCGGTGAATCCCGCACCGATTTTCCCATGACCTTCATTCAGGACTTAGAATCCCGGCTGGCCGCCGCCTTCCAAAGCGTGCTCGGTGAAAGCGTGGACGCTCCCGTGGTGGCCGCCGCCGACCTGCGCTTCGGCGACTATCAGAGCAACGCCGCGATGGCCTTGGCCAAGCAGCGGAAGACCAATCCCCGCGGCTTGGCGGAGCAGGTGATCGCGGCGCTCGATCTCGGCGATCTTGGCACGGCGGACATCGCAGGCCCGGGCTTCATCAATTTCCGCATTTCGCCCGCCACCTTCGCCGCCCGGGCCAAGGAGCAGCTCGCCGACCCCCGGTTGGGCGTGCCGGAGGCGGCCGCGAAGCGCACCATCGTCGTGGACTTCTCCGCGCCGAACGTGGCCAAGCCGATGCACATCGGCCACATCCGCTCCACCATCATCGGCGACTCGCTGGCGCGGATCGCGCGCTTCCTCGGCCACCGGGTGATCACGGACAACCACATCGGCGACTGGGGCACCCAGTTCGGGATGGTGACCTGGGCTTGGAAGCAGGGGCTCGACGAGCAGGCCCTCTTGGAAGACCCGCTGCAGGAACTTCTCCGGCTTTACCGCCATGCGAGCGATTCCTCCAAGGCGGACGATTCGATCCGCGAGGCGTGCCGCCAGGAACTCGTGAAACTCCAGCAGGGCGACGAGGAGAATTTCGCGATCTGGCAGCGCTGCATCGAGCTTTCCCGGGCCGGTCTCGACCGGATCTACGAGCGGCTCGACGTGGATTTCGATCACTGGCTCGGCGAAAGCGCCTACAACGACGCGCTCGCGCCGCTGGTGGAGCGCTTGCTCGCCGAGGGCGTGGCCCGTGAGAGCGAGGGTGCCATCTGCATCTTTTCGAACGGCGTGCCCGCCGATCCGGCCAAGGATCCCTTCCTCATCCGCAAGGATGGCGAATGGGCCGACTACCCGATGATCGTCCGCAAGAGCGACGGTGCCTACAACTACGCGACCACGGACATCGCCACGGTGGAGTTCCGGCGCAAGGACTGGCAGGCGGATGCGGCGTGGTATGTGGTCGATCACCGCCAGGCGCAGCACTTCAACCAGCTCTTCGCGGTCGCCGGCAGGCTCGGCATGGAAGAGATGGATCTCCGGCATATCTCCTTCGGGACGATCCTCGGCACTGACGGCAAGCCATTGAAGACGCGGGCCGGCGATTTGCCGCAGCTCTCGGATGTCCTCGATGACGCCGTGACCGCTGCTACCACCGCCGTGGCCGAGAGGAGCCGGGTGGAAACCGACGCGGAGCGGGCCGAACTGGCGGAGATCATCGGGATCAGCGCGGTGAAGTTCACCGAACTCGCGCATCACCGCCTCTCCGACTACGTGTTCGATCTGGAGAAGATGCTCGCGCTTCAAGGCGACACCGCTCCTTATCTTCAGAACAGCGTGGTGCGCTGCCGGTCGATCTTCCGCAAGCTGGAAGAGGCCGCGGAGGAGGTCGATCTTGGCTCGGTCCGTCCGTCATTCACGGAGGATGCGGAGATCCATCTGGCGCGGCACCTCGCCCGCTATGGCGAGATCGTCCCGTCGATTCTCGACGACCACCGTCCGAACCTTCTCGCGAACTACCTGCTCGAACTTGCCCGGGCCTATCATTCCTTCTATGAGGCATGCCCCGTGCTCAAGGCGGCGGAAGAGGTGCGCAACAGCCGCCTCCTGCTCTGCGAACTCACCAGCCGCGTGCTGGTCCATGGTCTCGGCCTCCTCGGCATCCGCTGCCCCGAGCGGATGTGAAGCGCCGTCCGGAGAACACATCCCTTCCTTGCGCATCCACATAAGTCATCGATTATCCCGCCGCCCGCTGTCCTGATTGGATCTTGGAACTTCGAGCTCGGACCTTCTCCCTCCACATGGAACCGCCCCGCCGCAGCCTGCCCTTCTACGTCATCGGCCACAAGAATCCGGACACGGATGCCATCTGCTCCGCGATCGGGAATGCCGCGCTGCTGCGTGCCACCGGCGAGCCCGGTGCAGTCGCCGCGCGTTGCGGTGACGTCCCGGCGCGAACGGCGTGGGTGCTGGAGCAGGCCGGGATCGAAACCCCGCCGCTGGTCATGGACGTGCGCGCCACGGCAGGCATGATCTGCCGCCGGGATGTGGTCCAGGTCGCGCCCACCGATACCTTCCTGGTCGCCTACCGTCGGATGCTTGCCAGCGGCGTGCGCTGCGTGCCGGTGGTGGATGGCGAGGGACTGGTCCACGGGATGCTCCGTTACCTCGACCTGCTGGAGCTCCTCGTGCCCGGCGATGCGAGCGGCATCCAGGTCCGCACGGTGAATGTCTCGCTTTCGAAGATCGCCGTGACCCTGCAGGCGGAGAGTGTGGGCGCGGAGATGCCGGTCAGCGATGACGAGGAGGAGTTGATCCTCCTGGTCGGCGCATCGTCCCAGTCCACCGTGGAGCGCCGCCTCAAGCTCGCGGCCAAGGAAGGCAATGTGAACCGCTTCCTCGTGATCTGCGGCGACCGCCCGGTGGTGCAGCACTACGCGATCGAGAACGGAGCGCGCGCGCTGCTCGTCACCGGCGGCAACGGCGTGGAACCGGCCCTGCGGGACCTCGCCAAAAAGCGCGGCGTGGTGGTCCTGCTCTGCTCGCAGGATACCGCCAGTTCCTCCACTCTGATCCGCTGCTCGCGCACGGTGCGGCACGTGATGGACAAGGACTTCATTACCATCGCGGGCTCGGAGCCCGTGTCGCGGCTGCGGAAGAGCCTCGCTCCGCTGGAGCAGGATCTCTTCCCGGTGGAGGACTCGATCACGAAGGAAATGGTCGGCGTGCTCTCGAAATCCGATCTCATCGACCCGCCGCGCACCCGCCTGGCATTGGTCGATCACAACGAGTTCGCCCAAGCCGTGACCGGTGTGGAGGAGTCCGAGATCGTGGAGGTGATCGATCACCACCGCCTCGCCGGCGATCTCGTCTCGCGCGAGCCGATCCGTTTCCTCAACGAGCCGGTGGGCTCGACGTCCACGCTCGTCGCCCGCAAGTTCCGCCACCGCTATCTTGAGCCGGACCGCGGCACCGCCCTATGCCTCTGCGCGGGTATCATCGCGGACACGCTGTGCCTGACCTCGCCGACCACCGCGGAGCTCGATCACGAGATGCTCGGCTGGCTCAGCGGATTGGCCGGGATCGATCCCGCGACTTTCAAGAAGGAGTTCTTCGCTGTCGGCTCGCTTCTCGCCACCGGCACGCCGGATGCGATCCTGAATGCCGACCGCAAGGAGTTCGACGACGAGGGCGTGAAGGTGACCATCGCCCAGGTGGAAGAACTCGGCCTGCAGGCCTTCGCGCCGCGGCGCGAGGAACTGGAGAAAGCCCTCAAGGAACTGGTGAAGGAGAACGGCTACGAACTCGCGGTGTTGGTCGTCACCGACATCGCCGAGCACCACAGCCTCGTGCTCGCCGCAGGCGAGCCGAACTTCGTCGCGAACATCCCCTATGCCCGGATCGATGGGAGCCTCTACGACGCCCCCGGCGTGGTGAGCCGGAAGAAGCAGATCTTCCCGGCCGTGTGCCAGGCACTGAGAAGGGCGGGTTAGCCGCTCCGAGGTCTCACTCCCGCACGAAAGCGTCCTTCACCCAGGTCCACCGCGACACTTCCTTTCCGGCGGCGTTGCGAACGATCACGGTCCTGCCCTGGCGCGGCAGCTCGAAGCGCAGGTCGTCGGAATCCGCCACCGGGAAGATCTTCCGGTTGGCCACCACCATCTTGCCGTCCAGCTCCTTGAAGAGCGTCAGGTGGGTGAAGTCGGCCTCCTCCAGATGCCCCCACGCGACCACGAGCAAGGGGGACTTGTCTTCATGGCGGAAGAGCGCCCCTTGGAGGGACACTTGGGCACCATCGCCCTCCAGCCGGAAGTATCCGTTCTTGGTGTCGATCAGGCCGTTGCCCCGCTGCATGATCTTTACCAGTTCTTGCGGGCTCCCTTCCGTGAAGCCCTGGAGGGGGATCCTGAGAAAATAGTCCGTTACGGTGGAAGCTCCTATCGCCGCAACCGGCGAAAGAGCCAAGGCGATGAAGAGCGATAGGGTTTTCATGGGGAGGGAGGGTTTGACCGACCTCCAGCAAACAGCCGGGGACGCGCCGTCGCAACGGCTTTTTGAAGGTGCCGTGCCGCGACTTCTCACTGCGGGGCCGTCAGCGCCCCGCCGTTGTCCTGCGCTCCGAGCTTCTCAAGAAAGGGAACGACCTTGATCGCCCAGTGGGCGGGGTCCGGGTAGGCCGAGGATGCCGCGCCGAAACTGCTTCGAAGCATGTCGGTATCGATGATTCCGGGATTCAGGGCGACCGCCGCGAGTCCTTCGGGGAGTTCCTGGGCGAGCGCCTGGGTCAGGCCTTCGATGCCCCACTTGGTGCAGCAGTAGGGAGCCACTTCCGGGGAGGTCGAGCGGCCCCAGCCGGAGGAGAAATTCACCACCACGCCGGAGCCCCGGGCGATCATCGCGGGCAGGAAGCCACGGCAGATCAGGTGGACGCCTTTCAGGTTCACGTCCATGACGCGCGAAAAATCCTCGGGCGACACCTCCCAGAGCGGTGCGTTGCGGTTGATCAGGGCGGCGTTGTTCAGCAGCAGGTCCGGAGCGCCGGGCCCGGCGAGGATGTCAGCGGCGAAGGAGGCCACTTCCTCCGGCGAGGTGACGTCACAGCGGGTGATGCGGTGCTTGGGCCCCAGTTCCTTGCCGAGGGCGGCGGCCGCGGAGGCGTTCGTCCCGCAGCCGGAGACGGTCCAGCCGCGTGCGGCGAACCCGCGGGCCATCGCAAGGCCGAGTCCACGGGTGCAGCCGGTGATCAGGACGTGCTTCATGCCGGGGAATCTAAGTCTGGCGATTTGAAAATGAAGGCCGTATTTCCACTCCCGTGCAAGTTGCAGGGTCGGCATCCCCGGCTATTATGGCGCATGCCTTTCGACTCTCTCATGCTCCTGGCGCAGCAGCCGCAAGGCGGCAGCATTCCCGTCGGCTACTTCGTCATCATCGGCGTCTCGATGCTTTTGAGCTTCCTGGTCAGCGGGATGCTGAAGCGGCGATTTTCCGAGTACTCGCAAATTCCAATTTCCATGACGGGTGCGGAGGTGGCGGAGGCGATGTTGCGACAGAACGGCATCCGGGACGTGCAGGTCATCAGTGTGCCCGGCCATCTGACCGACCACTACGATCCGATCCGGAAAACGGTGAATCTCAGCGAGCCGGTGTATCACGTGAACTCGGTGGCCTCCGCCGCGGTTGCCGCCCATGAGTGCGGACACGCCGTCCAGCACCAGCAGGCCTACGCCTGGCTGGGCTTCCGGTCGAAAATGGTGCCGGCGGTGCAGATCGCGAGCACGATCCAGCAATACCTGATGATGGGTGCCGTCCTTGGTTTGGCCACGATGGGCTCCCCGGTGATGCTCTGGGTCTGGGCCGCGGTCTTCGGGGTGACGGCCCTCTTCGCGGTGGTGACGCTGCCGGTGGAATTCGATGCCAGCAAGCGGGCTCTGGTCTGGCTTGAGCGCAGCGGCGTGGCGAACCAGATGGAGCACGGCCGGGCCAAGAACGCCCTCTTCTGGGCCGCCATGACCTACGTGGTCGGGGCGATCGGGGCGATCGCACAGGCGCTCTACTTCATCATGCTGATCATGGGACAGCGGAACGACGACCGCTGAGATCCCCGGGAGGACCGGCGAAGACGGATCGGAAACGCCCGCGGATCATTGCAGCAGCAGTGCCGCGGGCGTTTTTCCGTCCGCCGGATTGCCAAGCCGCCCGCTTCCCGCTCTCATCCCGCCCGCGGAATGGCTGGCGGCTTCTCTTTTGACTCACTCAACAAGGCTCAGCGGGACGCCGTCGCTTCCCTCGACGGGCCCGTCCTGATCCTCGCGGGTGCAGGTACCGGAAAAACGCGGACCGTGACCTGCAGGATCGCGAACATGCTCGAGCGCGGGATTTCCCCCGAGAACATCCTGGCCGTGACCTTCACCAACAAGGCCGCCTCCGAGATGCGGGAGCGCATCGGCGGCATGGTCTCGAAGAAGAAGGCGGAGGCGATGACGGTCTGCACCTTCCACTCGCTTTGCGTGCGCCTGCTGCGCGGGGGAATCCACAAGCTCGGCTACAAGAAGAACTTCTCCATCTGTTCCGGGAGCGACCAGGTGGGCATCATGAAGCAGCTCATCGTCCGCATGGGCGGCAGCGATGAAAAGGTGAAGGCGGAAGCCGTGCTCGCGGAAGTCTCGAAGGCCAAGAACAAGGGCATCGACCTGCAGGATATGGAGGACGACTTTTTCGCCTCCCTCGCCGTGGCATATCAGAACGAAATGCGCGCGCAGAACGCCGTGGACTTCGACGACCTGCTGGTGCTCGCGGAGCAGCTCCTGCGCGAGCACTCCGACGTGCGCGACTACTTCCGCAGCGTTTACAAGCGCGTGACCGTGGACGAGTTCCAGGACACGAACGGCCTGCAGATGAAGCTGCTCCAGCAGCTCGTGGGCGCTCCGTACCACGTCTGCGTGGTCGGTGATGACGACCAGTCGATCTACGGCTGGCGCGGTGCGGAGAGCGCGAACATTCTCGAGTTCGAGCGCTTCTTTCCGAACCCCAAGATCATCCTGCTGGAAGAGAACTACCGCTCGACCCACGCGATCCTGCACACCGCGAACAGCCTGATCCGCAAGAACGCGGGCCGCCGCGAGAAGTCGCTCAAGTCCACCATCATGGGCGGCGAGCCGGTGCAACTCGTCGGCATGCCGGGAGACGAGGAGGAAGCCGTTTACATCTCGGAGGAGATCCTGGTGGACAAGGCCCGCGGCAACCGCCCGTGGGAGGATTTCGCGATCCTCTTCCGCACCAACAAGCAGAGCCGCAAGCTCGAGGAAGCCCTGCGCGAGCGGAAGATTCCGTACCGCATGGTGGGTGCCCAGAGCTTCTACGACCGCCGCGAGGTGAAAGATGCGCTGGCTTACGTGGCGCTGCTCGACGATCCGGAGGCCGATGTGCCCTTGCTCCGCGTCCTCAATTCACCGCCGCGAGGCATCGGCCAGGCGACCGCGATGCTTGCCACCGACTACAGCCGCGAGATCGGCGCGAGCGTGTGGCGCGCGCTGTGCGATGAGAATTTTCTCTCGCAGCTCTCGACCAAGGTGAAGAACTCGATCGAGACCTTCACCACGCAGGTGCTCACCGCGAAGATGAAGGTGGACGCGAAGGTTGCCCCGGCGAACCACGTGCTGAAGGAATTCCTCGACGAGATCGAGTACCTTCCGTGGCTGGAGCGCGGCTGCAAGACCGACCAGGAGAAGCAACAGCGCGGGGAGGGGATCGGCGAGGTGCTCACCGAACTCTCGAAGGCCATCGAGCGCGGCAAGAGCTTGAGGAAATTCCTCGACGATAGCGCCCTCGCTTCCGACCGCGAGGACGACGACCTTGAAAAGAAGTCCGGCGCGACCCTGATCACCCTGCACGCCTCGAAGGGTCTGGAATTCCCGACCGTCTTCCTCGTCGGCTTGGAAGAAGGCGTCCTGCCCCACTCGCGCAGCGTGACCGAAGGCACCAAGGACGAGGAACGCCGTCTCCTCTACGTGGGCATCACCCGTGCCCAGCAGAAGCTCACGATGACCTATTGCACCATGCGTACCAAGTGGGGGCAACCGGTCTCCTGCCAGCCGAGCAGCTTTTTGCAAGAGCTCGACGACACGCACATGATCCACACCACCTACGACGACGTGATGGGCGCGGAAGCGGACGACGAGGAGTTGGGGAATTTCTTCGGCAGCTTGAAGGACTCGCTGAACGGGTAAGGGGTCGGCGGTCGTTGTACGGGATGGTGCTTCCGTTCTTCCGCCCGCT
>CAMLOZ010000025.1 GCA_946481625.1 uncultured Haloferula sp.
CCATGATCGTGTCGCGGTTTCCGCTGACATCCTCGGTGATCTTCACCACCATGCCGCGAGCGTTTTCCTTCAAATCGAGGAAGAACGTTTTCCGGTCCGCCAAGATCTTTTCCGTGTGTAAAAGGTCGCTATCCACCATGCCCTCCTTTCCTTGGATGAGGGCGCCAGTTTGTAACGCAAGCGTTGATTGTCAAGGAAAACGCCCCCGGCGAAGTACTAGGGGGACCGGTACTGGTGATTCAGGCGACGTAGTAGATTTGGTTTGGTAGGGGCGCGTTGAGCCAAGACTTGGATGAATGCCCTTGAGGATCCTGCTTTGATGCGGGGAACCGCTCGACGGATCAGGCAGGTTCACCCCGGATGGTATGGATTCGACGGATTGTACGGATTTCAGACCGGATGGATAGCCCACGGTTGTGCGAGAGACGGTGTCATGAATGGAACTCGTGGCTGATGCTATCCGCCCATACCTTGATGGCGGCACCGGCAGAGATGCTCAACAAGGCGGCGTAGCCTCGGTGATCCACGCCCCAGCAAGCGACGTGCCACGCGGCGGGGCCGCTTTGTCACGCCGGTGGGGCGGCGGCCGGGGAATCCCTCCGCAAGCTGGTACGGAAACAGCATGCCCGGGCCGGGGCTCGACAAAGCGCCGGATTTGGGGCACGCCTCCCCGGCGCTCGGCACCACAAATGCCCGGCTCTCAAAGACATCCCTTTCATCCGCCGACCCCGCGCCCGCCATGCCCGGATCCTTTCTGCCAAAGCCGTTTTCCCACCCGTACGAGATCGACCCGAAGTTCTCGAAGAGCGCGGTGTATTTCTCCTGCGAATTCGCGATCGACCAGATTTTCAAGATCTACTCCGGCGGCCTCGGCTTCCTGGCGGGATCCCACATGCGTTCGGCGGCGGCGATGCGGCAGAACCTGTGCGGGATCGGGATGCTGTGGACCTACGGCTACTACGACCAGGCGCGAGGCGAGGAGCGGGAGATGGCGGTACAATTCCGCAAGAAGCAGTACGCCTTCCTGCAGGACACGGGGATCAAGTTCCAGGTGCCGGTGCACGGCCACCCGGTGTGGGTGAAGGCGATGTTCCTGCCGGGCGATATCTTCGGCACGGTGCCGATGTTCTTCCTGACGACGGACATCGACGACAACGACGGGCTGTCGCGGGCGATCACGCACCGGCTCTACGACAACGACCCGCTGCGGCGGATCGCGCAGTACGTGGTGCTGGGTGCGGGCGGAGCGCGCCTGCTGGAGGAACTGGGAGTGGATCCCGAGGTGTGGCACCTGAACGAGGCGCACGGCCTTTCCGCCGCCTTCCGGGTGTACGAGAAGCATCGTAGCTTGGACGAGGTGAAGAAGCGGTTCGTCTTCACCACCCACACGCCGGAAGAGGCGGGCAACGAGAAGCACGACTTCAAGCTGCTGCACGATTTCTCGTTCTTCGGCTCGGTGCCGATGGCGGAGGTGCGGAAGATCACGGGGATTGCGGACGACGTCTTCAACCACTCGCTGGCGGCGCTGCGGATGAGCCGGCTGGCCAACGCGGTCTCGAAGCTGCACGGGGATGTCTCGCGCAAGATGTGGGAGAGCTACCCGGACATCTGCCCGATCACCCATGTGACCAACGCGCAGAACGCGAAATTCTGGAAGGACCGCGGGCTGGAGATGGCGCGTCTCGAGGGAGACGCCTCCGCGCTGGCCAGCCGCAAGCGCGAGCTGAAATCGCGGCTCTTCCAGACGGTGGCGAACCAGACCGGCAAGCTCTTCAACCCGGACGTGCTGACGATCGTGTGGGCGCGGCGTTTCGCGGGCTACAAGCGGCCGGACCTGATCACGCGCGACATCCGGATGTTCCGTTCGCTGGTGAACAACAACGACAAGCCGGTGCAGATCATCTGGGCGGGGAAGCCCTTCCCCTTCGACTTCGGGGCGATCGAGACCTTCAACCACCTGGTCCAGATCACGAAGGACTATCCGAACGTGGCGGTGTTGGTCGGCTACGAGCTGGATTTGTCGCGCCAGCTGAAGTACGGCGCGGACATCTGGCTGAACAACCCGATCGTGACGCGCGAGGCCTCCGGCACCTCGGGCATGACGGCGGCGATGAATGCCGCGATCAATCTTTCCACCTACGACGGCTGGGTGTGCGAGTTTTCCAAGGACGGGGAGAACAGCTTCATCATCCCGCCCGCGGACCTGAGCCTGCCGCCCGAGGCGCGCGACCGCCACGACCTGCTCGGCTTCCACGAGGCGATGGAGCAGAAGGTGCTGCCGCTGTATTACGATGATCCGGACGGTTGGTGGAAGCTGGTGCAGACCTCGATGAACGAGGTGGTGCCCTTCTTCGACTCCGACCGGATGGTGACGGAGTACTACGAGAAGATCTACGCGTAAGGCAAAACGGCAGCGCCGCGAGCCCTGCGGGGTCGGGGAGGAAGATGGAGAAACGTCCCCGCCTCCGCCTAGCCCCCGCCGTCGCCGGGAAATGATGCTTGAAGCCGAATCGCCCCCGTTGGATGGAGGGGCCGCACGATGAGCCGGTCGCCACGATCCCTTCACGATCTCGGATTCCACGAGGTCGCGGCGGAGCTGTCGGTAGCGGGCATCAATCCGCACCATGCGAAGGCGCTGTGGCGTGCGCTCCAGCGCGAGGGTGAACTGGATCTGACGGCCCGCGAGTTCTCCCCGCCGCTGCGGCGCTGGGTGCAGGACCACGTGGGCGAGGGCAAGGACTTCTTCCTCGATGCGCCGGAAGTGGTGAGCGAAACCCGTAGCAGCGACGGGCTTACGCGGAAGTTCCTCCTCCGCCAGCGGGACGGCCAGACCACGGAGACGGTGCTGATGGGCTACGACGGACGCCACACCGCGTGCGTGAGCACGCAGGCCGGCTGTGCGATGGGCTGCGTCTTCTGCGCGACGGGGCAGATGGGTTTCGTCCGCCACCTGCGGCCGGGCGAGATCGTGGCGCAGGTTTTGCATGTGCGGCGCGTGCTCGAGGCGACGATGCCCGGACGCCGTCTGCGGAACCTGGTGCTGATGGGGATGGGCGAGCCGCTGCACAATTTCGATTCGGTCATCCGCGCGCTCGACATCATCTCGAATGTCCGCGGCATCGGCATCGGTCCCTCGCGCATTTCGATTAGTACGGTGGGCGTCGTACCTGGGATCATGCGCCTCGCGAAGGAAGGGCATCCCTATCGGCTTGCCGTCAGCCTGCACGGCTCGACCGAGGAGGAGCGCTCGGCGCTCGTGCCCGCGAGCAAGAAGTGGTCCCTGGCGGAGTTGATTGCCGCCTGCCGCGAGTATGGTGCCATCACGGGCAAGCGGATCTTCTTCGAGTGGACCCTGATCGCGGGCAAGAACGACTCGCCGGAGACCGCGAAGCGCCTCGCGGCCTTGCTCGAAGGCATCGACGGCCATGTGAACCTGATCCCGCTGAACCCGACGAACGGTTTCGCCGGGACCGCGGCCGCGGAGTCGTCGGGCTTCGAGTTCCAGCGCATCCTGCTCGATGCGGGCTTCCCCTGCACCTTCCGCCAGCGCCGCGGCATCGATGTCGCGGCAGGCTGCGGGCAGTTGAAGGCGGAGAAAGTGAGAGCATCCACCCGCTCCTGAGCGCCATGCAGATCCGGGAAGCAGCGGAACGCCTTCTCTTCGCGGAGACTCTGGAAGAGAAGCTGCTGCTCGCGCCCGCCGACGCTGCCGACGATTCGCCCGGGCCCGCGATTCTCACGCCGCAGAAGCCGGGGCGTCCGCGAGAATTGCGCATCGATGCGAAGGGGGTGCGGGTGGACTTTCCCGGCATCCACCGTCTCGACGACGACCGCGAGCGCGGGGTGATGCTGCATTTTCTCGCGAACCATGAGCTGCTCGCGGCCGAGCTGATGGCGCTGGTGTTGCTCAAGTTTCCCGACGCGCCGAAGGAATACCGGGCCGGGGTTTATGCCGCCATGCGCGAGGAGCAGATGCACACGCTGATGTACGTGCGGCGGATGAGGGAGTGCGGGATCGCCTTCGGCGAGCTACCGGTGAACGACTACTTCTGGCGGATCATCGCGCCGATGGAGACGCCGGTGGACTTCGTGACCCGGCTCAACCTCACCTTCGAGCAGGCGAACCTCGATTTCTCGAAGCACTACGCCGCGCTCTTCCGCCAGGCGGGCGACACTGCGACGGCGGCGGTGCTGGAGAAGATCTATCAGGATGAGATCGGGCATGTCGGTCACGGTTTGAAGTGGTTCCGGCGATGGAAGGACAACGAGGCGAGCGATTGGGAGGCTTACCGGAAGTCGCTGCACTTTCCGCTCACTCCGGCGCGGGCGAAGGGGCTCGCACCTTTCAATGCGGAGGGCCGCCGCCTCGCGGGTCTCGACGAAGATTTCATCCGCCATCTGGAGGTAAACGAGCAATCGCGCGGACGCACGCCGGTGGTGCATTGGTTCAATCCTTCCGCCGAGTCGCACGCGATGTCGGCGCGCTACCAGCCGGACAAATCCGCAGCGGCCTTGGAGGAGGATCTTGAAATGCTCATCGCCGCCTGGTGCCGCAAGGATGACGTGGCCCTTTTGCGGAATCCGCCCTCGCGCGAGCATCTGGCGGAGCTGAAGCGCGCGGGATTCGATCTTCCGGAGATTGCGGGGATCGATGAACTGCGCGGACGCAAGCTCGGCGGGCTTCGGCCTTGGGCGTGGTCTCCCGATGCGAGCAGCTACCTGAAGGCCTTGGCGGACGACGTTTCACCCGGCATCCCGTGGCAGTGGCAGGAAGCGCCGCGGGGATGGTTTTCCAAGGAAATCGGAATCCGCTTGGAAGAGCTACTAGGTTTATCGGAGAAAGGGGCGGTATGCCGGTCAGCGGGGGAAGCGGAGGCCGTGATCGAGGGCCTACTGCCGGTGGGTCAGGCCCTGGCGAAAGCCGCTTTCTCCTATGCGGGCCGGGGGCACAAGCGCATCAACCGCGAGAGCCCGCCGGAGGCCACGCGAAACTGGCTTGCGAATACCATCGAGGCCCACGGCTGCGTGATCGTCGAGCCTTGGTTGGCTCGCGTTGCCGACTTTTCTGCGCTCTACGAGTTGGACGCCGGGGGCAGTGCGGAACTGATCGGCCTGACGCTCATGGAGAACGACGCCGCGGGCCGCTTCCTTGGCACCTGCGTCTCGCCGAAGTGGGCCAGCATGCTTGATCCGGAAGTCGCCGCCTTTCTTCACCGCGAGGCCGACGTGATGGTGTGGTATCAGGAGAAGATTCCCGCCGTGCTGGGGCAACTGCTGCCGGGCTACACCGGTCCCCTTGGCGTGGATGCGATGGTGCATCGCCGCGCCGATGGGTCGCTTGCCTTGAAGCATGTGGTCGAGCTGAACGTGCGCATGACGATGGGACGTGTCGCGCTGGAGCTGTTGCGAAAATCGGCTCCGAACCATCAGGGGCGGTTCCGCATTCTTCGCAAGGGCAAGTTGGAAGCGGCGGACCTGGAGTTCGGCGGGACGCTGCAGGGAGGAAAGATTGCCATCAACGATCCCGCACGGGCGCGGGAGTTCCTCGCGGTGTGGGAGGTGCTGTGAGTCACTTGCCGGAGGCGAGGCGGATCTCCTCTTCCGAAAGAATCCGCCACTCGCCTTCCGCGAGATCCTCCGGGAGCTCCAGCTTCCCGACCGATACCCGTTTCAGTGCCACCACGTGATTGCCTGCGGCGGCGAACATGCGCCGCACCTGGTGGTAGCGTCCTTCCTCCAAGGTGATCGCGGCTTCCTTCTCGCCCAGCGCTTCCATCTTCGCCGGAAGCAGCGGTTTGTCCTCGCCGCGGAGGACCAGTTCGCCGCTTGCGAAGAGCGCTTCCTCGTGGCCTTCGAGCGGCCGGTCGAGGGTCACGCGATAGGTCTTCGGCACATGGTGCTTCGGGCTGATCAGGCGGTGCAGCAGTTGGCCGTTGTCGGTCATGAGCAGCAGTCCGGTGGTGTCCTTGTCGAGGCGCCCGACCGGACTGAGCACGGGATTGCGCAGCGCGAATCTCACGGGTAGGAGATCGTAGATCGTGTCGCCCGGGTCGTCGGTGCTGCAGGTGTAGCCGTCCGGCTTGTGGAACATCAGCGTCAGCGGCGCGGGCGGGTCGAGCGGCTCGCCCTTGAAGCGGATCATCTCGTGCGGGGGGAAATCCTTCTCGCCGAGAACCTTGCCGTTCACGTCCGTCACGTGGCCTTTCCTCAGGTCACGGTCGATCTGGCTCCGCGATCCGTAGCCCAGGTTCGCCAATAGCTTCACCAGTTTCATCTCAACATTCTCCTTTCGGCAAAGATCACCTTGTAAACCGAGTCCTCCTCGACCTTGCGCCATACCAATTGCAAGCGCTCGAGTTCCGGCTCGTAGGGGAGCTGGCGGTTCGCGACCATGAAGAGCCGACCGCCGGTGCGCAGGGCATCGGCTGCGGCGCGCAGGAAGGCGCGGCCGAGCGAAATGTCCGTGGATTGTCCGGTGTGGAAGGGCGGGTTCATGACGATGTTCTCGTACTTTCCTGTCAGGCCTGCGGGGACGTCGTGCCAGTGGAATTCGAGCGGCGTGTCGAAGCCCGCGAGATTCTTTTTCGCGCACTCGAGCGCGCGGGAGTCCGCCTCGTAGAGGTGCACCGCTTTCAGGGCCGGGTTCTTCTCAAGCACGGCGCGTGCGAGGTATCCCCAGCCCGCGCCGAGGTCCGCGAGAGTGCCGCGCAGGTTTTTCGGCAGGTGGGCGGCCAGTAGAGCTGAGCCGGGATCGATGCCGTCCGCGCTGAAGATTCCTGCCTCGGTGGTGAATCCGGATTCGAGGATGCGCGGAGCGGCGAGGGCCCGCCATTCAGCCAAGGTTTCCTTGTTCCATGCCGACGTCTTCGTCGCGCGGAAGCAGCGGCACTTGTGCTTTTGGACCGATCCGATGTTGCCGGCGGCTTCCGCGAGCTCCTTCTCGAAGCGGGCGGCACCGGCGGTGTTCGGCATCGCGACAACCACGGAACCGCCGTCTTCGAGCAGATCATGCGCGCGGGCGAAGGAGGCGAGCGTCTCCTCGCGGGACTTTCCCGGCAGGATCAGGACCATCGGCCAGAGTCCGGAAGGGAGATCGCAGCGGGTGAAGCCGGTCTTTTCCCACGCTTCCGCCAGCGGTCGCCAGGGCTGCCAGCCGGTGACGCCGGGCCATTCCTTCAGAGCGGGGTGAGGCTCGGCCCCAAGGAATAGCGCCCGCGACGGGATCGGGAACTCGCCCTTGGAGAATGGCAGCAGCAAGGTTTCGAGGGCGGGGCTCACGGCGCGGAGGATGGCCCGTGATGCGGCGGCATGCGAAGCAGTAAAAACCGATTCCAAAGGCTCCGCACATTTCCAGCGGACGTCCGGGTGAAATCCTGCCCATGCTGCGCGCCGTAATCCCCGGGAAACCCATGAAACCTCTCCACCTCCTGCCGCCGGTGCTGGCGCTGGCCATCGCCGCTACATGGCTCGGGTCGCAGCATCGCTCGATCACCGCGCTGAGGGAGCAGTCGGGTGAACTCCGGAAGCGGATCGAGACCGCGCGCCAGGAGATCGCGAACGCGGGCGATACCGCCTCTCACAACGGGTCGCGGGTCAAGAAGGCGGCGAAGGGCCTCGATTGGAAGCATATCGCCGAGAACCAACGCGCGATGCAAAGCGGAAACGACGTGCAAGGCATGCGTGCGATGATCGAGATGCAACGGACGCTGATGGAGATGTCCGCCGATCAGTTGATGGCACAGATCGCCGAGATCGAAGCCCTCGGACTTCCAAAGGACCTCCAGGCGAACCTGCAGGGAATGATCATCAGCATCCTCGCGCAGAAGGATCCCCGGCTCGCGGTCGAGCGGTTCGTGGACCAGATCGGGAACGAGAAAGGCGGCTTGTCCTGGCAGATCGGTGCCGCGTTTCAGCAGTGGGCGGCGAAGGATCTTACGGCGGCAATCGCGTGGATGGATGCGCGCATCGCGGAGGGGAAATTCGCCAGCACGTCGCTCGATGGAAAGAACGAGCAGCGTCTCCGTTTCGAGCGCGGGCTGGTGACCGCGCTACTCGCCAGCGATCCCCGGCAAGCAGAGGAGCGCATGGCCAAACTACCGGCGGACCAACGCGCCGAGCTCCTGCGCGGGGGGATGATCTTCACCATGAAGCCCGGCTCGGAGAAGGCCCTTGCCGATCTCATCCGCCACCAGATCCCGGAGAACCGGCGGAACGAAGCGCTGGGGGAGTGTGCCGGCCAACTGGTGCATCAGGGCGGCTTCGAGCGGGTGGACCGGTTCTTCGGCGAGATCGCACCGTCGCAGGACGAAAAGGATGCGGTGGTTGCGAATGCCTTTCAGACCAACTTGAGCCAGAACCGGGATACGGCGAAACTCAACGCCGCGCTTGAAGAAGGGCGGGCCTGGGCCTTGCGACAATCACCGGAGGCCGCCGATCGTATCACGGGTGAGGCGCTTGGCGGTCTCGATGACTTCAGCACCGCCTCGAAGCTCGCCTTGAAATACTTCGATGAAGGCGGAAACGACGAAGTGCTCACCAGCTTCCTGGAAAGCGGTCTCGCGTTGAGGAACGCTTCCGCCGCCAAGCCGCTCCTCGAGAAAGTCGCCGACGAACAAAAGCGCGAGGAACTCCGCAAGCGCTTGGAGCAACGCGGCTGACTCGCCAACCCTTCTCCTGCCCAAGCCCCATGAAAGTTTCCCTATTGCTCGCGGCGCTGATTCTGGCCGGTGCTTCCTTCTTCGGCTGGCGCGGCCACGGGCAGCTCACGCAGGCCCGCGACGAGCACGGCCGTCTGGTCCAGGAAGCCGAGGCGTTGGGTCTCGACGCCGCTGGAGCTTCAACCGGCAACGGCAAAGCCGCCCAGACCAAGACGAAGCGTGACGATGAAGGGGACAAGCAAGCGGCGGTGAAGGCCTTCGCCACCAAGCTCGTCGCCTTCGCGAAGGAGATGGAGGCCACGCAGAAGGGCGGCGCGCAGCCGGACGAGAACATGCAGAAGCGCATCATCGAGATCCTCGACGAGATGCTCTCGCTCGACGCCGCGCAGTTGAAGCTCCTGGTCGCGGAGATCCGCAACGCTTCCGACCTCAGCGATGACATGCGCACGGGAATCCTAGGCTTTGCCGTGATGATGCTGGCGAACGATCACCCGGCCGCCGCACTCGCGATCTTCACCGAATCGAGCGACCTGATGAAGGAGGGACGTGCGAGCACCCATGTGATCGCTTCCGCGCTGTCGCGCTGGGCCCAGGATGATCCGCTCGCGGCCTTGGAGTGGATCCGCACGAATGCCAAGGAACATCCGGATCTGGTCACGGACGAGGCGAAGCGCGGCGTGCTCAAGGGCGCGGCCAAACAGGATCCGCGGCTGGCCTTCACACTGATCGACGAACTCAACCTCGGCGAAGGAGGAGGTTGGAATGCTGCGCATGCCATCGGGGAATCGGCGACCACTCCCGAACAGCGGAAAGGCGTCCTGCTCGCGCTCCGCGAATACATGAAAACCACCGACGGCGACGAGCGGCATGCGGTGTGTCGGGAAACCGTGACCGCACTGGGTCAAGGCGCGGTGCGCGAGGGCTATGACCATGCCGTTTCCTGGCTGGAATCCGCGGCGCTCACCGAAGAAGAGACCCGGGCCTTCGCGAATGGATTGTCGCCGTGGCAAATGCGGGATGACACGGGGAAGTGGATCGAATGGATGGACGCGAAGCTTCCGCCGGAGGACGTCCCCGTCAAGGTAACGAGCTTGATGGACCAGTGGGCGCGGGAGGACTACAAGGCGGCCGGGGTGTGGCTCAATGATTTCAAGGAAGGACCGGTCAAGGATGCAGCGGTGAGATCCTATGCGACCACGGTCGCCCCATACGAACCCGCCAGCGCGGCAGAGTGGGCGCTCACGCTTCCGGAAGGAGAGCAGAAGAGCAAGCTCCTCATCAACATCCACAAGCAGTGGAAGGGAAAGGACGAGGCTGCCGCGGCGGAGTTCGCGCGGGAGCATGGGATCGCGGAATAACGAAGGGGCTTCCCGTCTTCAGCGTGAGGGCCGTTCGAGGCTTCACCGCGTCCGCCAAGAGGGATCAATCCTCTTCGAAGAATACCCGCACCTCGTCGGTGGAGGCACCCGCGTAGAACAGGATCTTCACCGTCCTGCGATCTTCCGAGAGGGTGACCGTGTCGGGCTTGCCGTTGTCCTGCTCGATCTCGATCCCGCGATACGTGTGTGCCCATGAGCCGGTGGCGAAGAGGGCATCGCTTTTGCGGAGACTAACGAGATGACAAGCGATGGCGACCACCGGTCGATCGAAGGTCACCTCCCCTTCGAGGCGGATGAACTCGTCCTTCGCGGAGGTGCCCACCGGGTCATAACGGAGCAGGATGCTACGCATCTTCTTCCCTTCCGCGGGCTGGAACGGGTCGGGCGTTCGATCAAAGGTGCCCGGGAAAGAACCGGGGCCGGTGATCTCCGCTTTCAGATCGCGATCGACCACGACCTGCCTCCGTTCGGGGATGACCAAAACGTGCTCGCTGTCTTCCATCAGCGCGACCTTCTCCGGAATATCCGGGGACACCGGGATCACCGAGCCGCTCGTGGAGAGAATCCCCGAGGCCAGCCGCCAGGTGTCCTTGAAGGCGGAGGCATCGAAGGCGATTTCCGTAAGGGCCTCCTTCTGCGTCGAGGAAGTGGCGGCGGCACCTTGATCCAGCCGCATTTTCTGCGCGCCCTTCTCCACTTCCACCGAGCCGTCGAGCACCACGAAATTCGATTGTCCATTTTCCGAGGCGGAGACGCCGAAGGAGGTGCCCAGATCGGTGAGGTCGGCGGATGCCGTGCACACTTTGAAACCGTGCGCGGGCTCCGGGCACCAGGCGTTCAGCTTGCCGGACTCAAGCTTGATCTCCATGCCGGAGGTCACGACCAGCTTGGCTGGTGCCGCGACGGCGACGATAGCACCGTTCTCGAAATCGAAGCGCAGGAAGCCATCCTTCTCGTCGAACTTCGCGCCTTCCTTCACCGGCGTGCGCGAGAGCACCTTCCCGGCGAAATCCATCCGCACCAAGGTCGCCACTTCCTGCTTCTTCGGCAGGAAGGGAAGCGCGGCGAGGGCCAGCACGGCGGCGGCGGCGAGGGCCTTCACGACCCGGCGGCGCAGGATCCGCTGCCTGACTTTTCCGGCGAAGGCGAAATCCCCCTCGCCGGCGGTCTTCATCACGTGTGCGGCGGTGCGTTCCGCGAAGAGGGCGTCGTCCCAGTCCAGTTGGCCGAGCGCACGACCCAAGGCGAGGTGTTCGCGAAGGGCGCTCCGGAGCTCAGGGCTCCCCGCGGTCATCGCCACGAGACGGGCGCGTCCCGCTTCGTCGAGGCGCTCTTCGGAAAGGGCTTCGAGCAACTCGATGAACTCGTCTGGAATCTCCGCTGGCATCACGTGTTTCCCTCGGCCAGTCCCTTTAAGCAGTTCGCCAGTGCTTGTCGTGAGTGAAAAAGCATCTTCCTCACCGCCACCGGCTTCATCGCGAATTCATCGCCGATCTCGGAGGAGTTGCGGTCGCGGAAATAGCGGGCCTCGATGATTCCCCGGGCTTTTCCGGAGAGGCGCTTGAGGCAGGCACGCAGCGCGTCCTGCTTATGGCTGAGGTCGGACAGCTCGCCCGGCTCGGGCTGCGACGGCTCGGCTTCGAGCAGCAGGGTCGTGAGATTCTCGTCGAGGAGTCTCTGGCGGCGGTTGACCTTGGCGGTCTCGTTCATCACCAGATTGCGGGCGATCGACCGCAGCCAGGCACCCGGATTTTCGAGCGATTCGAATTCCTCCCACTTCCGGTACGCCACCAGGAAGGCGTCCTGCGCGATGTCATCCACCCACGCCGGATTCACCCCGAGCCCCTGGATGAAATATCGCAGGCTCGAGTGGTGCTCGTTGATCACGCGGGTGAATTCCTTGAGATCCGGCATCGCCTCTTCCCAAGCAGTGTCGCCGCCCCCGCACGATGTTCCCGGAATTTTTTCACCCGGGGCTCAAAGCACGCTGCCGTAGAGCGTGAAGCCGGTGCTTTCCTCGACACGGATATCGAGCATCTGCCCGGTCAGCTTATGGGCGTCGCCGTCGAAGATGAGGATCTTGTTCGTGCCGGTGCGGCCGGTCAGGCGCTGCTTGTTGGTCTTGCTCGGGCCCTCGCAGAGGACCTGCTGCACGGTGCCGACGAGCGCCTGGTGCTTGGCCTTGGCGATCTCGTTGACGACATCGAGCAGGCGCTGGTTGCGCTCTTCTTTCACCCGCTCCGGGAGCTGGCCGTCCATCTCCGCGGCGGGGGTGTCCTTGCGCTTCGAGTAGCGGAAGACGAAAGCGTTGTCGAATTGCAGGCGCTGCACGGTATCGACGGTGGCCTGGAAGTCCTCCTCTTCCTCACCGGGGAAGCCGACGATGATGTCCGTGGTGATCGCGATGCCGGGCCGGGCGGCCTTCATCTTCTCGCAGATCTCGACGAATTTCTCGTTCTTGTACGGGCGGCGCATCGCCTTCAGGATGCGGTCCGAGCCGCTCTGCATCGGGAAGTGGATGTGCGGGCAGAGCTTCGGCAGGTAGGTGAAGGCGGCGACGAGGTCGTCGCGGTAGCCGATCGGGTGCGGCGAGGTGAAGCGGATGCGCTCGATGCCCTCGACCGCATGCACCGCTTCGAGAAGCTGCACGAAGGGCGACTTGCCATCGACCTTCTCGAACTCGGTCCGCCCGTAGAGATTCACGATCTGGCCGAGCAGCGTGATTTCCTTCACGCCGTGATCGCGCAGCCGTTTCACTTCATCCACGATCTCCGCGATCGGGCGGCCGCGCTCTTTCCCGCGGGTGTCCGGCACGATGCAGAAGGAGCAGCGCATGTTGCAGCCCTGCATGATCGAGACAAAGGCGGAGGCGTTGAGATCCTTCGGGATGTGGTCGCGGATCGTGTTCTGCGAGCCGGCTTCTTCTTCCACGTCGCAGACGCTCTCGCCGATCAGGGAAAGCTCGAGCTCGTCCATCCGGCGCTCCAGGCGGCGCTGGAGGATGGTGTCCACGTATTCGAAAACCTTGTGGTACTTCTGCGTCCCCACCACCACGTCGAGGTGCGGGATCCGCTCGAAAAGCTCCGGGCCGCGGCTCTGCGCCATGCAGCCCATGAAGCCGAAGACCACGTGCGGCTTGTTCCGCCGGTAGCTGCCCATCGAGCCCATCTTGCCGAGCGCCTTCTGCTCCGCCTGGTCGCGCACCGAGCAGGTGTTGACCAGGATCGCGTCGGCATCGGTCTCGTCCCCGGTGACCGTGTAGCCGCCTTCGGTGAACATCTGCGCGACCTGTTCGGAGTCGCGCTCGTTCATCTGGCA
>CAMLOZ010000026.1 GCA_946481625.1 uncultured Haloferula sp.
CCGGCTCCGCGCCGGCCTCGAAGCTCACCCCATCGATCTTGGTCAGGAAGGTCGTGTGGCGGCAGTGGTCGGACCAGTAGGTGTCGAGCATCCGGATCTCCGTGATGCTCGGGTCGCGCTGTTCCTCGTCGCGGAAGTAGCCTTGGCAGAAGGCGAGGTCCGCGTCGGACATCGCCAGGCCGAGTTCCTTGCGCAAGGCGGTGAGGTCTGCGGTCGGCTTGGTGGTGAAGCCTTCGAGGATGGGCACGTCTGCGGGCGGGTGGATCGTCGGCTGGAGGGACTCGGGCAGGTCCATGCGCGCCTCGTGCGAATCGACCGCGTTGATCACGTAGCTTTTCACCCGCGCGACGTCTTCGTCCGAGAGGTCGCCCTTGAGCAGGATCACCTTGGCGGAGGCCACCAGAGGCCGCTCCTTGCCGGTCAGAATCTGGACGCACTGCGCCGCCGAGTCCGCCCGCTGGTCGAATTGCCCCGGCAGATACTCGACCGCGAAGGCGGTTTCACCGCTGGCGGGAGCCAGTTCCGCGTAGGTCAGGTCGACCTGGGGCTCGGAAAGGATCAGCCGCGCCGCCTGGGAGAATTCCTCCGCGGAAAGCCCGTCGATATCGTAGCGCTGGATCACCCGCACGCCCTTCAGCCCTTCCAGCCCGAGGGACTCCTTGAGATCGTGGAGGAGGTGCCGGGCTTCCGCGTTGAATTCGGGCTTCTTTTCGACAAAAATGCGGTTCATGGGCGGCTGGAGCTGCGGAGGCGCTGGATGCTAGCCGCCGACCCCGGGAGGGCAAGCCGGGTGTCCCTAGAAATCCCGGGAGCGGTACAAGAAAAACCCGCTAGCGCCGTTGGGGGGAACGAAGGCAGCGGGTTTTCCCTTGGTATTTTCCGTCCTGGGGGGAAGGGCGGGATGGTTTTCGGGGGGATTTGCAGGCCGTTTCGGCGGGGGGACCGGTCGGGCTTACGGGGGTCATCATGGCCGATTTTGCGACAGATCCAATTACGCAATCGTGGGGGTAGGAGAAGTCCCAAGTCAGAAGTGCCAAGTTCAAAGAAAGGCAGGAAGAAATCCATGGCCTGCGCCGCCGGCTGTTCGTTGTCACTTGGCACTTTTCACTTTGAACTTCCGGCCCTGGCGCTTGGCGCTTCCTTGCCTTGAATGAAGTTGCCAGCGTTCAAACGCCCGCTCATCCTCCGGCGCATCCGCCCGACCCTGTCGGGGCGGCGATTTCTCCTCTGTCCCGCGCGCCAGGTTTCCCGAAACGATGAATATTTTCCAGCGCCTCGCGTCGAATCCCGTGCTGGGACCAGCCGGGTCCGGCGGGGCGGCTTCCGGGATGCCGGGGGAGCCTGTAGCCGAACCCGACGACGAGGCCTTGGTGCTGCGCGCGAAAGCGGGCGACCTGAAAGCCTACGACGAACTGGTCACCCGGCACCGGGGAAGAATCTACGCCATGATCCGCAATATGGTCAAAAACGACACCGACGCCTGGGACCTCTCGCAAGAGGCCTTCATCAAGGCGTGGCAGGCCCTGCCGCGTTTCGAGGCAAAGGCGCGTTTCACCACCTGGCTCTACCGGATCGCGCACAATTGCGTTTACGATTTCACGCGCCGCCGCCGCCCGGAGGGCGGAGAGGAAATCAACGATGAACTACTGAACCGCGACCGGATCGACCCCGCCGCCGTGGCCACCCCCGCCGAGGCCCGCAGCCCGGACGAGGCGCTGGCCGGGGATGAGCTCCGGGTCAAAATCGAGGCCGCGCTCGAAAAACTTTCCCCCGAACACCGCGAAGCCGTGATCTTGAAAGACGTCCAAGGTTTGGCGTATAAGGAAATCGCCGACGTGATGAGCTGCTCGATCGGCACGGTGATGAGCCGTCTTTTCTACGCCCGACAGAAACTCCAATCCCTCCTGAAGGATGAATACGATGCCCGATGACGAAATGCTGGCCCTATGGGTGGAAGACGAGCTGGAAGGCGCGTCGGCCGCCCAGGTGAATGCATGGGCCGTGTCCCAGCCCGAGTGGCTGGCCCGGCGGGAGGATGCCCGTGCCGTGAAGGCATTGTTTCGCCGTGCAAACATGCCGGCGGAGGAAGAACCGCCCTATGCCGATTTCTTCAATTCCCGGCTGTCCCGGGAAATCGCCCGCGAAGTCGCCGATTCCACTCCCGCAGCCCTCTCTCCTGCCCGCACGCGGAGCTTTCTCCAATGGCTGTTGCCCGCCACCGCGGTGGCAGGGATGGCGCTGTGCTTCTGGGCCGGTACCCGCTTGGTCTCCCCCGCCCCGAAGACGCTGACGGTGAACGCTCCGCCGGTGCTCTACACCCCGGAGAAAGGGGTGAATGCCGAGTACTTCGCTTCCGCCGATGCGGAAGTCATAGTGCTCGATGGCGTGGCCGCGATTCCGGACACCTTCGAGTTGCCGGAAACCGCCTCCACCCACGAGACGCCTCCCGCCACGGCGGACATCGATCTGCCGTCTCCATGAAGCGCCGACTGCTGCTCGCCCTACTGCTTCCGGCATGCTGCGGCCTCGCCCGCGGCGTGGAGGAAGAGGCCGATCCAGGCAAGGAAGTCATCGGCTCGGTGAAGGTCACGGTTTACCTCGGCACCAATGGCGACGTGTCCGCCATCGGCCCGCGCGCGAAGGAAGTGCCCGCCGAAACGGCCGCCCGGCTCGCCGCCGAGCAAAAGCTGAAGTTCGCCAAATACCTGGAGCTCGCCCGCGACCAGCGGAAACTCTACCGGAGCTATCAGAACTGGTCCGAGCCCTTTGAGCCGAGCAACGAGGTGATGCTCCGCTTCGAACCGCAGAGCACCTTGAATGCGCGGACCATGCGCCTGGACCTCGAGCTTTGGCTGAGCCGCAAGAAAATCTTCAAGACCGACGCCGCCATGACCTACGACAAGCCGCTGCTGGTGCTCGGTCCCGAATGGAAGGGTGGACGCATGATCCTTGCCGTGGAACTATCCCCGGACAAGAACGGCAAACCTTGAGATCCATGGGAAAATTCCTCGCCTTGCTCGTCGCCCTGGCCGCCCCGCTCGCGGCGGGTCCCCTCGCCTTCGAGACGACCGCGAAGGAAGTGGACGTACCCTTCGAAGCCACCTCGACCTTCGTCGATTTCGGCTTCCGGAACACAGGCAGCGATCCGGTCGTGATCGACCGCGTCCAGAGCGATTGCCCCTGCATCAGCATCGCGATCAAAGGCAGCCTGGTGGTCGCGCCCGGCGGCGAAGGCACGATCCGCGCGACGATGGAAACGAAGGCGCTCACCGGCGTGGTGGACAAGACAATCGGCGTGTGGCTGAAAGGGGACGGCAAGGAGCCCTCTCAGCTCCTGCGGATGAAGGCGAGGATTCCGGAGCTGGTGCAGGTCGATCCAAAGGCCCTCATCTGGGAGATCGGCGACCCTGCCGCACCGAAGAAGGTGACCGTGACCATGAACCATCCCATGCCGATCCACGTGACCTCGGTCACGGGTGCGGACGGCACCTTCAAGCACGAGTGGAAGGAGATCGAGAAGGGCAGGAAATACGAGGTCACGGTCACCCCGGTCTCTACCGCGGGACATTCGAACGGAGTGCTCCGCCTGGATACCGACTGCACCTACGAAAGGCACCGCTCGCACGGGATCTTCGCCGTGGTGAAGGGCAAGGTGAAGAAGCCTTGAGACCAAGGAGGGGCTGCGTCCCGCGCCCCTCATTGTCCCCGGCGGAGGGAAAGGACAGTCTCGTCCCCTCCTTGCGGCACTTGCACAAGGACGCTTGCTACGGCATTACTTCCCGCCATGCGCTCCATTATCCTTGCCGCTCTCGCCCTTTGCGCGCCGCTTGCCGCGGCGGAGCTGAAGTTCGAGACGAAACTCCGGGAGCTGAAGATCAGCGCGGACGAGACCAAGGCGGTGACGGAATTTCCCTTCAAGAACGAATCGTCCGAAGAGGCGGAAATCGTCGAATACACCTCGGGCTGCTCCTGCCTGAGCGCCTCGATCAGCCCGGCGGGCAAGCTCAAGTACCAGCCCGGTGAAAGCGGTGTCATCCGTTCGGAATTCGAGCTGAGCGCCTTGGCCGGCACGGTGGACAAGGCCGTGGCCATCCGCCTGAAGGGCGATCCGCCGGACCAGCCCTCCGTGGTCCTGACCACGCGCATCCACATCCCGGTGCTGGTGGAGATGGAGCCCAAGACCCTCTTCTGGAACATCGGCGAGGAAGCGAAACCGAAGAGCGTGACGCTGACCATGAAGCACGGCGAGCCGATCAAGGTGGTGAAGATCTCCGGTGCCGACAGCCGTTTCACCCAGGAGCTCAAGACGATCGAGGAAGGGAAGAAGTACGAGATCGTCATCACCCCGGCGGCCACGGACAAGGTCGCGATGGGCGTGGTACACATCGAGACCGACTGCAAGCTCCAGCGCCATCGTTCCCACCGTGTCTTCATGGTGGTGCGGAACCAGCCGAAGACCGCCGCCGCGGCCAAGCCATGAAGGCCGTGACGGAACTCGCGCTGGTGGTGTTACTCGCCTCGGCGGGTGCCGTCGCCACCTGGAAGATTGCAGGACCGCCGGACCGGTCGATCGCCTGCGATCCCGCGAAGATGACCGCGGACGAAATATGCCTGGCCACCGCCAGGACCGAGTGGCCGGATGCGCTGTGGATCGACGCCCGCTCCGAAGAGGCATGGAAGAAAGACGGCCTGCCCGGCTCGATCCATCTCACCACGATGGGTCAAGTGAGCTTCGATGAACAGATCGCCGCTTCCCTTGAAAAACTGGCCAACGCGCAGCGGGCCGTGGTTTATTGCGACGGGCTCAATTGCACCCTGAGCAAGGAAGTCGTGAAACAAATCCGCGCCATCGGGCTGCCGCTGGAAACAAAAGCTCTCTACGGCGGCGTGGAGGCGCTCAAGGCAGCCGGGATGATCAAGGGTTCCACCCCAGCGAATTGATATCCATCAATTCGAGATAGGGCTTTTCCGGATCTTCCTTGTGGTTCCACTGGAGGGTCACCGTGGCACGGATGCGCACGCCCCAGCGCAGGGAAGACGCCGGGTCTTCCACCATCTTTTTGAAGCGGGATCCCGAGGAGACGTAGGCGCGCGAGGTCTCCTTCCCGATCGTGCTGGGCAGCAGGCGGATCGTGAATTTGCGGTCGGGGTTCGGCACTCCTTCCTCATGGCAACCGGGCACCGGCTCGATCACGGCGTGGAAGGTCGCAGGGTCGAGCGTGTTCGGCGTGCGGGTGAAGCCGTGCAGGCGACCGCCCGCAAGGTCGAGGAAGGCGGGCAGGAAAACTTTCGGGTGCTGGCTGCCGCGCTGCCGCACCAGCATCGAAAAATCCACGCTCTTGCGGTTCGGCACGGCAAAGGTGACGCGGTACGGATAATCGGTCACCTGCTCCTCCGGATGGTGCTGGGGTAGTTCCGTGGTGATCTTCTCCACTTCCCACAGCGGGCCGTTCATCAACGGCATGGCCTCCAGTTCTGCGATGCCCGCTTCCGGTTCCACCATCCCGAAACGGGTGCGGGCGTCTTTGGCCCGCAGGAATGCTTCCAGAAGCTCATTCGCGACGAGAGCGGGAGAAATCCCGTCGTCCCCGGGAGAAGATTCGGCGGCAGCAGGAGGCGGCGCGGGCGGCACGGGCGTAGCGGAAGGCCCGGTAGCCGGCGCGGGCCCGGGCTCGGGCGACGGCACCGGGGGAAGGTCGGGCTGCTTGGCCGGCGTCTCCGGCGTGATGGTTACGACCTCCGGCGGCGGGGGTGGAGGGACGGCCAGGGGTGCGGTCGCCTCGCGCAGGCGCTTCGCCGGGCCGCTGGGTAGATAGAAATAGAGAAGCAGGTAGCTGACGGTGGTAGCAGCGGCGCAGAACAGGGCAGGGACCAAAGCGTGCACCAGCCGCCCCGAGGACCGGCCGCGCGCCAGTTGGATCGGTTCCTGCCGCTTCATGCGATCGTCCGCCGTGCTGTGGCGCGTCTGGATCGGACTTGCCAGGGCACGCTCCTTCGCGTGCCGGGGCTCCGGTTTGATCTTGGGCCCCTCGGGGACGGGGGGGCCGGAGGAGGGCTCCGGAATCACTTCGACCGGGACGGGAACCCGTGCTTCCTCCGCAACCGGGGGATGCTCCTCGACCCCCGCTTCTACCGAAGCGAGCGGCAAGGTCGGGGAAATTTCCTCAACGGGTGCCGCCGGAACGGATTCCGCGGAGGGCAAGGGCTCCGGCTCCCCGGCGGGCGGCCCCGAGGAAGCTTCGAAAGGCGACGGCCCGGGATCGGGAACCGGTGCCGTGATGCCCATCCGGCAGCTCGGGCACGGTCCCTTCACGCCCGCGAGCTTGGCCGGAACCGTGAGCCGGATATTGCAGTGCGGACAGTGGAAGGTAAGCGTTTCCGTCGCCATCAAGGAGGGGTGGGAGCTTGAACAGGCGGGACGCTACCGGAATGCCGCAGAGGCGTCAACGACGCGGCAGGTCCATGGCACGGCGCGGCAGCCCCGACAAGACGGGAGAGCCCCCGGCTTCCGCCTCAAGGGAAAAAAAAAGAAAGGGGCGCAACCGCGCCCCTTTCCTTCGTTGATCAATGCTCCATCGGGCTCTCGCCCGAAGCGTCACCGAGGTGGGACGACCGCTCCGGCAGGAACTTCTTGAAGCGCGTCTTGTCGATCGCCTTCATGTAGGCTTCCTCCGGCGAAATCATCCCGGCCTGGAGCTTGTTCCAGATGGATTCGTCCATGAACTGCATGCCCTCGCCCTTGCCGCCGGTGATCACATCGTAGAGCTTCTGGGTGGCACCTTCACGGATGATGGCCGACACGGCGGGCGTGGCGAACATGATCTCGTGCACGGCGGTCCGGCCGGGCTTGTCGCAACGCTTGCAGAGAAGCTGCGCAAGCACGCCGCGCAGCGAGGCGGCAAGCATGGTGCGGACCTGCGATTGCTGGTCGGCGGGGAACACGTCGATGATACGGTCGACCGTCTTGCGGGCGTTGTTCGTGTGCAGGGTGCCGAACACGAGCAAGCCGGTTTCGGCGGCGGTCAGCGCCAGCGAAATCGTTTCAAGGTCCCGCATCTCACCCACGAGCACGATGTCCGCATCTTCACGCAGCGCGGCACGCAGGCCGTCGGAGAAGGACGGGGTCTGGATCGGCACCTCGCGCTGGGTGATGATCGAGCGCTTGTTACGGTGCACGAATTCGATCGGCTCCTCGATCGTGATGATGTGCCGGTTGTAGTTCGTGTTGATGTAGTCGAGCAGCGCCGCGAGCGTGGTGGACTTGCCCGAGCCGGTCGGACCGGTGACCAGCACGAGGCCGGAACGGATATGGCCGAACTGCTTCACGACTTCCGGCACGCCGAGCGACTCCAGCGACATGATCTCGGTGGGGATCAAGCGGAAGACCGCGCCGAGGCCGTGGTTTTGCTTGAGGTAGTTGCAGCGGAAGCGCGACTCCTCGTCCATCGAGTAGGCGAAGTCGAGATCTCCGGTCTCCAGATAGCGTTCGAATGCCTTCGGATCGCAGATCTCCTCGAGCATTTCTTTGAACTCCTCACCTTCCAGCACGGGCTGGTCCGGGATCGCGACCACGGAGCCGTGCTTGCGAACCTTCGGCGGCTGGCCCTCCGAGAGATGGAGGTCCGAACCCTTGTTCGCGACGAGATATTGGAAATAGGCGTCGATGCGGGCCATGGGAATTTACGCGGGAAATCAGGATTGGAAGAAATTGCGCATCTGGATCTTGTCCTCGCTACGGAAGAGAGCCTCTTCCTGCGTGATCAGACCCTTCACGTAGAGACGGCGCAGGGACTCGTCCATGGTGATCATGCCGACGTTCTTGCCGGTCTGCATGATACCCGGGAGCATGAAGGTCTTGCCATCGCGGATGGTGGCGGAGACGGCGGCGGTGTTCACGAGCAGCTCCAGCGCCATCACCCGGCCCTGACCGTCCGCACGCGGGACAAGCTGTTGGGAAAGGATGCCGCGCAGCGATTCGGACACCATGATGCGGATCTGCTCGCGCTGGTCCACGGGGAACACGTCGAGCACGCGGTCCAGGGTTCGCGGGGCGTTGCCGGTGTGAAGCGTGCCGAGCACCAAGTGACCGGTTTCCGCGGCGGTGAGCGCGAGCGAGATGGTCTCGAGGTCGCGCATCTCACCGACCATGATCACGTCCGGGTCTTCCCGCAGGGCGCCGCGCAGGGCCTTGGCGAAAGACTCGGTATGGGTGTGGACCTCGCGCTGGTTGACCTGGCAGCCCTTCGATTCGAAGACGTACTCGATCGGATCTTCCAGAGTGAGGATATGGTCCTCGCGGTCCTGGTTGATGAAATCGACAAGCGCGGCAAGCGTGGTGGACTTGCCGGAACCCACGGCACCGGTCACGAGGATCAGGCCGTTGTGATAGCGGGTGAGCGGAGTCAAGTGCTCGACCGGAAGATTGATCTCCTCCATCGAGCGCAGCTTGCCACTGATGATCCGGAACACCATGTCGTAGCCGAGGCGTTGCTTGACCACGGAAGCCCGGAAGCGGCCCTGGTGATTCGTGTAGGCGAAATCGACGTCCCCCTTTTCCTGAAGACGGTCCCATTCGCGCTGGCCGAGAAAGGAACGGGCGAGGCGCTCCGTTTCATCCGCGGTGAGCGGCGGGTGATCATTCCAGATCGGCATCAGTTGACCGAAACGACGCCATGCCGGCGGGAATGCCGTCGGCAGATGAACGTCGGAACAGTCATACTCGCGGCCGAGTTTGAGATATTCGTCAACGTGGTCGAGTACGCGGTGCTCGGACATGTGGGCGTGCTTTAGAGCGGGAAGATTTCGGGTTGGGAAGGGCGAATTGCGACTTTGTCTCAGGGGTGTTTATCCTGTGAATACCTAGGCTGTGCGAAGCGTGACTGGAACTCGCGCAGGGCCCAGGACTGCAAGGCGGGACGGGCCAAAGTGAAGGCTCCCCCGAGCAAGACGGTCCAAAGGCTTTTCTTCACCACGGCCTCGGTTTTGGCGGGCCGGCGGCGGCGTTTGAGAATCAGGCTCGTCAGCAGGCCCGCGCCGAGCGATCCGCCGAGCCACGCAAGCGGCTTGGACAAGATGGATTCTTTCACGCGGGAAGGCACGTCGAGCCTGCGGCGCAGGTGGGCGATGTCCCGCGCGACCGCTCCACGGGAAGCGGCGATCCTCGCAATCAGGATTTCGAGATCTCGTTCTTTTGAAGAAGCCATTCGCGGTCTTTGGAAAGTTCGGCTTTGGAATGCTGGAACGCGGGGGGAGCCGGACGCCGCAGGATGAGGGCGGCGATCCCTGCCAGCAGCAGATGGAAGGCTGCAGCACCGAGAGCTACGAAATACCACGGTCCGGTTCCCGAGGCAATCCAGCCCACCAAACCGGCAACAGCCACCAGCCAGGCCACCAGCAGGCAGCACGCGGCAAACACGGCGAGGGCCGCTTTCACCGCCACCGACTTGCCGGCTTCCTTCGCTTCCAAAGAAAACAACTCCACCCGCGTGGAAACGAATTCCACCGCGGACTCCCGCCAAGAGGGACGATCGGGCATTTCCGGTGCAGGGCCTTGGGTCATGGTGTCAAATACCCGTGAGCGCGGCCGCGCCGGCTGCGTCTCACGGGCGATCCGGGGGTGGCCGCGGTCAGCGGCGGGCAAGCAGGCCGATCACGAAACCGATGCCCAGGGCACCGACCACACAGCGCGTGGGATGCTGGCGGATGTAGTCCTCGGTGGTGATGTGGATCTCCTTGGCCTTCTCGCGGGTCTCGCGCCACTGCTCGTCGGCGGCGCTGCGGAATTGCTTGGCGCGTTCGCCGGCGACCTGCTTGAGGTTCTCGGCCTTTTCCGTTGCAGCGCTCTTGAAGGCCAGCGCCTTCTCACTGGCGACTTCCTTCAGGTGCGAGGCCTTTTCGGTGGCCACTTCCTTGAAGTGCTGCACGGATTCCACCGCGCGCTCCTTCAAGGCCTTGGCCTGGTCGCCGGCTTGATGGGCCACGTCCTTGACCTTCTCACCCGCGGCCACGCGGAGGTCGTTGGCGGCCTGGCCCACGGACGGCCCCTTGGAAAAACCGGCTTCGGGATCGAGGGACCCGGCATTGCTAGCAAAAGTGTCGGACATGGCGATGGATGGTTGGAAATGAAGGTCGGAGACGGTTGTCGCTCCTGCCCAAAACGCTGGCACGGATCTAGCGGGGGCGCAAGGAGGGATGACAGGGAGAAATCACCAAATCACTCATCCCCAAATCATCGAGCGAACTGCGCACCGCGGGGGAAAGGAATCGGCCACCTTCACCGCCTGTTGGCAGGGCGGTTCCGGGCAGGCTTCGCCTTCGGCGGCTCCATGAGCTTTCCTTCGGCGTCTTCCGGGGGCGAGGTGAACATCACGTTGTCCCACTTCGGCTCCCTCAGCGGGCCGGTGCCGCGGAATTGAAAGAGCCCGTAGACGGGCTTGAGCGGCAGCGTGATCACCCCCAGCAGGCCGCGCGCGTTCATCCGGATCGTCATGTCGAGCAGCGTGCGGTTGAGGTCCGCGGTGCCGTCGCCGGTGAAGACCAGCGAGGACGTGTCCGTGTAGAAGTCACGGGTGCTCAGCACGCCCTCCTTCACCTTGAAGCTGCAGAAGGCCTCCTTCGCTTGCTGGAAGCCGGTCTTGCGGTCGAGCACCGCGCTGAGCAGGGGCGACAGCGGGCCGAAGATCGGGACGGAGAAAAGCTCGCCTTCCTCCAGCGCGATGTGGCCTTCGCCGTTCAGGCCCGCCGCGTCCTTGCCTTGGTGATCAAAATCCATACGTCCGGTCACATAGCCCTTCGCCTGCTTGTCGAATCCGCAGGCGGTGGACAACTCGGGCAGACTCAGGCGAGTCCAGTCGAACTCCCCTTTGACCCGCTTCCCGTTTTCGTTCGGGATGATGTCGAACTGGCCTCGCATCCCGCCATCGAAAAGCTGGAAGGAAAGGTCGCGCACCTCTGTCCGGTCTGGCTTCACGCGCACTGCCGTATCGAGCCCCGAGAGCAGCAGGTCGGTGCCCGCGAACCGGTACGAAACAAGGCCCGGCGTGGAGCCCTTGATCCGGAAGTCCGTCTTCGGCATTCCGCGGAAAAGCCCGATGGTTCCGCTGCCGCTAAGCTCCGGAGTACGATGGAACCCGTAATCTTCCAGATGGTCCGCCACGGAGGGCAGGAACATGCGGAGCACCGGCGCGGGCCAAAAGCTGCCTTCGATCCCTTCCAGCGTCAGAGTGGAAGGCTCGCGGTTGTAGCGCACGCGGTCCACCTTCGCGCGTCCGGTCAGCGGGCCGCCATGCGCCTTCCTCATCGCGTAATCGGAGTAGTCGAACTCGACCGTCCCTTCGGTGAAGTCGAGGAAGTCGTGATCGAGCTTCATCTTCACCTTGGCGCGGTTGAAGGGCGTCCCCCGGTAGGCCATGTGTGTCGCGCTCGCCTCCCCCCATGCCGACCAGTCGTGGCTGTCCGCACGGTTGAAGCGGCCTTCCACCTTGGCGGCGACTGTCGTGTCGTCGCGGTCGCTGAAATCGCGGAGCACTTTGCCGAGCGGCACCCGATTGAAGAAATCGCGCCAGACGCCCACGCGCAGGTTCGTGGAAGCCTCGTAGCGGACCTGATCCGGCTGCACCAGCACCCGGGCCTGCAGCGAGCCGTCCGGCCGGGTGGCGACGAGATTGTCGAGGAAGAGATTCTTCCCGTCCCACGAGACGTCGCTCTCCAACCGGCTGGCAGAGTGACTGCCAAAGCGGACGTCTTCCGCCTTCAGGTGTCCCATGATGTGGAAGCTCGGCCGCGCATCCTCCGGCCAATCGAATTTCCCGCGGGCGGTGAGTTCCGGACGCGACTCGAATCCGACATCCTTCAAGAGCCCTTCGGCATCCAACTCCCGCAGGATCGGCGGCAGGTCGAGATTCGAGCGCACCTCGAAGCGCCCGCTGCGGGTCGCGAGATCGTATTCCATGCGGCCTTTCAATGCGCCGCCGCCGTCCTCGACATCGAGCGATTCCAAAACCAGCAGACGGCCGCGCATCTCGCCGCGCGCTTCGATGCTGCCGATGGCCATGTTCCCGTGTTCCAGCGCTCCGCTCTTCAGGTAGAGATCGGCCCGCACCGACTTCGGGTCATCGAGATCGCCCTCGACCCGCATGCGGATGACCGGCGGCTTTCCCCGCTCGAAGGTCCAAGGCTCCAAAAGATCGATCACGCGGGACAGCAAGCGCCGCCGGTAAAGCTGCGCCTCGAGGTCGTCCGGCTTGGCGGTGAGCCTCTGGCGGTAACCGAGGATAAGTGCCTCGAATTCGAGCCTCACCCCGCTGACCTCGCCGCGCGCGTTCATCACTTCCAGGCGGCGGCCGCCGGGCATCAGGACCCGCCCGCTGGCATTCTTTACCTCCAGCACTTTGGATTCCGGATCGTCCGGATCGACCGGCAGGGTCAGTGACCCGCCTTGCAAATCGAGCCGCTCGACCCGCACCTCGCCGCGCGCGAGCTTAGTCCGGTCCACATCCACCACCACCTCGCTGGCCTTCGCGATCACGCGCTGCCGGGAGGCATCCGCATAGACCTTCACCTCGTCCGCCTCGATGCCCTGCAAGGGCCAGTAACGGAGCCGTCCGATATCCGCGTGGAGGCCCTGCGCGGCCAAGCCCCGCTCGATCTTCCCGCGCCAGCTATCGGGCAGGCCGGTGCGATTCGCCCACCACAAGCCGCCCGCCGCCGCCAGCAGCGCTCCGAACATCAGTAGCGCCAGCAGCGTGCGGAGCTTGTGGATGAGACGGAGGTGCCGCACACGCGGAGCGTGATGTTCCAAGGGAAAAGTTCCAAGTTCCAAAAAGGCGGAAACAGCCCGCTCGTGACGACACCGAAACGGCTGCTTCTTGGCACTTGGAACTTCTCACTTGGAACTTTTCCTCCCATTGGAACTTGGAACTTTTCCCTTGGAACATCACGCTCCGCCCGCGTGCGGTTCATCGTCCTTG